>CAZIEQ010000020.1:0-16347 GCA_964538725.1 uncultured Acidimicrobiia bacterium
ATCGTCCCCACATTCACATGCGGCTTCGTCCGCTCAAACTTCACCTTCGCCATGGGTTGCAGTCTCCTCTTTCAGCGGCGCATTGCGCCCGTCTCCTATTGTGCCCTCGAGTCTTCAGTTCTCAGCGGTCGCCGGACCTCCGAGAACTACCGACTGTTGACTCTGTTGTAGCGGCGGGTGGACTCGAACCACCGACAACCCGATTATGAGCCGGGTGCTCTACCTCTGAGCTACGCCGCCGAGCCCCCTTCCGGATTCGAACCGGAGACCTCGGCCTTACCATGGCCGCGCTCTGCCAGCTGAGCTAAGGGGGCGCCTGCCTCCAGGTTAGTTGTGGCCGTCCCCCGTCGATATCGGTCGGGTCTGCGATGGGACGAGTGCCGGGAGAAGGATTCGAACCTCCGTAGGCATGAGCCGGCAGATTTACAGTCTGCTCCCTTTGGCCGCTCGGGCATCCCGGCGCTGGTCGCTTGTCCTCTGTCTCGCTCGCCCTCCGTCGGCGATGATGAGGCCGGCTGGCGGCGGCAGGATAATCCGCCGATGCATCACCCACACCGGGCACCCACCGCGCTGGAGCCGCTGATGACCCCAGGCCCACCGACGCCCGACCTTCAGCGCATCCCCATCGCCATCTTCTCCAGCCTCTCCACGCGCCGTTCGATCGGCGGATGCGTGGAAAACCAGCGAACCAGCGTGTTGCGCTGGTCGCGCCGTCCCCGTAACGCTTTGAGCGGATCGGCAATGAAGAGCTGGCTCACCGCCGGGTTGACCTCCATCGGCACCCGGGCGGTGTAGGTGCCCAGCTTGGAAAGGGCGGAGGCGAGTCCCAGCGGATTGTTGGTTATGGCGGCCCCGGACCGGTCTGCCTGATACTCGCGGCTGCGGCTGATCGCCATCCGGATGACGGCCGCGGCCAGCGGGGCGACGATGATCGACACCAGGAATCCGATGGCGGCAAACGGGCTGCTGTCCCGGTTTCGATTGCCCCCGAAGAGGCTGGACCACATGAACATGCGGGCCAGCAAAGTGAGGGCAACTGCAATCGTGGCCGCGATGGATGAGATGAGGATGTCGCGGTTGCGGACGTGGGCCAGCTCGTGTGCGAGGACGCCTTCGAGCTCGACGTCGTCCATTAGGTCGAGTATCCCTTTGGTGACTGCCACCGCAGCTTTGTTGGGGTTGCGGCCGGTGGCGAAGGCGTTGGGTTGAGGCGAGTCGATCATGTAGATCGTCGGCATCGGCATCTGTTGAGCAAGCGCCAACATCTGCACGATTCGATAAACCCGCGGGGCCTGCCGTTCACTGACGGGTTTGGCATGCGCTCCGGCCAACGCCAGCCGGTCGCTGTAGAAGTACATGCCGAAATTCAACAGGGCAGCGAAACCGAGGGCTATGAGCGCACCGGTGCTGCCGCCGAGGAGCTGCCCGACAGCGACGAACACTGCACCGAGGAGTGCCAGCAGCATCACCGTCTTCACGTTGTTGTTCATGGGACCGGATCGTACCCGGCGAAAGGGCCTATACAGGATCGGGCGGCGCCCTATTCGCAGGCACCGCGGCCGCGACGGATAGAGCACGGAGATGGCTGTAGGCGACTCATCGAGGTCGTGGCACAGAATCTCGGCTATTGGAAACTCGCCACCGCGCAGACTGCGCTCAGTAGCCACCGTGACCACTCGCCGAGTAGAGTCGACTGCGTGCATCGGGTGCCCACAGCGGCTCTGGGGGAATGCTCACAACCGAGGGTCCCCTCTCGGCGGTTGCTGCGTGCCCGTTCGCAGGGGTAAGAGAAGCAGGAGAGAGGAAAGGGGCCTCTAGTGTCTCGAAGAGTATGGGCGTCGGCAGCCGCGTTGACAACGGTTCTGGCGCTGCTCTCTCCGACCGCCGCCGCCAGCAGTGCCGGCTTGTCGGTCGCCGACGGTGACCTAACCGTCGTCTCGCAGCACAACCTCGCAGTAACCGTCGACGGGGGCACGAAGCTCGCCAGCGTGATCATCAAGCTGAGCGACGCTCCGTTGGCCTCGTACGACGGCAGTCTGTCCGGCCTACCGGCGACCTCTCCGGCCGCCACCGGGACGGCCAAGCTCGACGCGAGTTCCGCTGCAGCGACCAACTATCTGACATATCTGGATGCCAAGCAGGCCTCATTCGAGCGCACGCTGGCATCGGCCATTCCGAGCGCACGCGTCACGCAGCGCTACACGATGGTCCTCGGCGGTGTGTCGGCTCTCGTGCCCGAAAATGAGATCAGCGTGATCTCGACGCTCCCGGGTGTCGAAGCCGTCTTCCCCGACGACCTCAACTCGGTCACAACTGAGAACAGCCCGTTCTTCATCGGCGCCGACAAGGCGTGGTTGGCGGCGGGAGGTCAGGATGTGGCCGGTGAGGGAGTCGTGGTCGGCGTAGTCGACACCGGCGTGTGGCCCGAGCACCCCTCGTACTCGGACCCCGATCCACTGGGCAAGGCATATGCGGCTCCGCCGACAGGTCCTCTGCCATGTGAATTCGGGTCGGCCGTTCCCGGCGACGTACCCTTCACTTGCAACAACAAGCTGATCGGTGCTTACGGGTTCACGGCGACGTACCAGGCGGTCATTGGGTTGCTGCCGACGGAGTTTCCCTCAGCACGTGACGACAATGGTCACGGCTCGCACACTTCGACCACCGCAGCCGGCAACGCCGGTGTGGCGGCATCCATCCTGGGTTCCGACCTGGGTGTCGTGTCGGGCATCGCGCCCCGGGCCCACATCGTGGCCTACAAGGCGTGTGGCGATCTGGGTTGCTTCACATCCGACCTCGTCGGCGCCATCCAACAGGCGACCATCGACGGAGTCGACGTGATCAACTATTCGATCAGCGGCGGCGGCTCGCCATATTCGGACGCCGCCTCGCTGGCGTTCCTGGACGCCTTCTACAGCGGTGTGTTCGTGTCCGCCTCGGCCGGCAACTCCGGCCCGGGGGCAGACACGGTCGCTCACCGTGAGCCCTGGACGACGACAGTTGGTGCTTCGACGCAAGACCGTGCCTTCCTGGGCACGATTGCGCTCGAAGCCGACAATGCCGACACTCTGACACTGACCGGCGCTTCCGTCACCGGTGGCTTCGGCCCCGCCGACGTGGTGCTGGCGTCCGATTTCGGCGACGGGCTCTGTTTGAGCCCGTTCGCTCCGGGCACCTTCAGCGGAGAGATCGTCGTGTGCGAACGTGGGGAGATCGCCCGGGTGTCCAAGTCATTCAACGCAGCTGCGGGCGGTGCCGGCGGATTCGTGCTCTACAACCCAACGTTCCAGGGCACGGCCACCGACAATCACTTCGTCCCCGGCGTGCATTTGGAAGACGATGCCGGCGCCGACCTGCTTGACTTCATGGCGACCCACACCGGAGTCACCGGAACCCTTTCGGGTGGTTCCGCAGCCCCGTCTCAGGGTGATGCCATGGCGTCGTTCAGCAGCCGCGGCGGCACCGGGCAGTCTCTCGGCATCAGCAAGCCCGACGTGACAAACGTCGGCGTGCAGGTGCTGGCTGCCAACACGCCCATGCCGGCCACCGAGGTGGGCGGCGTGCCCGGCGAGTTCTTCCAGGTGATTCAGGGAACGTCCATGTCGTCACCGCACACCGCCGGTGCGGGTGCTCTGCTGGTGCAGCTGCATCCGGACTGGTCGCCGGCTCAAATCAAGTCGGCGCTGATGATGACGGCAACCGACGACGTGTTCAAGGAAGATGGGGTCACGCCCGGAGACACCTTCGACTTCGGCTCCGGCCGGGTCGACCTGTCGAGGGCGTTCGATCCCAGCCTGACCATGGACACCGACGCGGTGGATTTCCTCACGTACGCCGACAACTTGTGGAACGCCAACTACCCGAGCATCTACATACCGGTGATGCCCGGCCATATCACCGTGCCGAGGACCGTGCACAACGAACTCGGCCGGTGGACGAGCTGGATCGTCACCGTAGACGCTCCGCCCGATGTTGATATCAACGTGCCTCTCGCAGGCGCCGGCAGCCGCCGCCGTCTGCGGGTGCCGCCACACGGCGACCGCACGTTCTACGTCAGCATCGACGCCCGCGACGTGCCTATGGGCGAAGCTCGCTTCGCCTCTATGACGCTGCGGCGCGGCGGGGAGAAGCTCCACATTCCGGTGACGATCGTGCGCGGCGAGCCCAGCGTGACGCAGACTTTGAGCTGCGACCCACTGGTGTTCGCGGTAGGCGACGCCACCGACTGCACGCTGACAGTCGAGAACACGTCACTCGAAGACGCTCACGTCGACTCCACGCTCATCGTGCCCCGTCCACTGCGGATATTCAGTCCGTCGGTGGCCGGCGGGACACGGGTGGGACGCTTCGGCATCATTGCCAGCGACACCCTGGCGGGGGCCCAGCCCCCGGCGCCGAGCATGGTCGACGGAGTCTCCCCGGCGGGTTATCTGCCGCTGGCGGACTTCGGGGTGACGCCGATCTCAGGCACGAGTGACGAGTCGATCACCAACTTCGCAGTCGACCCGTTCGTCTTCGCAGGCGAGACCTACACGACGATCGGGATGGTGTCCAACGGCTATGCAGTCGTTGGTGGTGGTGACGGCTCTGATGTTGACTTCATCAACCAGATCCTCCCGGATCCGGCCAGGCCGAACAACGTCCTGGCACCGTTCTGGACGGACCTGAACCCAGAAGACGGTGGCAACATGTACGCCGCCTCCCTCACCGACGGGGTGAGCTTCTGGCTGATTCTGGAGTGGGAAGCCATTCAAGATTTCGGGGATGGCGTGCCCAATAGTTTCCAGATCTGGATCGGGACCAACGGCGTTGAGGACATCTCCTACGCCTACGGCGACGTAGGTGCCGGCGATGGTGGATTCCTCACCGTCGGGGTCGAGAACGACACCGGCACCAGCGGTGACAACTGGTACGCCGACGGGGTGGGCACATTGCCTGTTGCAGGCGACGACCTCACGGTCGAGTCCATTCCAGGCGCTCCCGGTGGCATGCTGACCGTGTCGTTCACGGCCGTCGGAGGACATCCTGGTGATTGGAGAATCGAATCCTTCCTGGAGTCCGACCTGTTCGAAGGGGTGAGCATCACCTCGGCTTCGGGCGCGGTCATCAGGTAAGGCGTAACGACCAACAGAGGGGCCGGGTCCACAGACCCGGCCCCTCTGCGCGTCGCAGGGGTAGGCGCGCTACTTGGCGGTGCGGCACAGGAATGGCACCCCGTTGCCCCCGGAGTGGTACTCAAACGTGGCGCCGCCCCGGGCGAGCACGATCTTCATTCCCTCCACCAAGGCCTGGGGGTATTCCATGCCGGGCTGCGGACATCCCAGGCTGCCGTCGCGCCAGGTGACGGCTTCGGACGTCACCACGGTTATCGCCGACTCGTCGACACCGAGCCGAGCCGCCAGGTCGGCCACCGCCTGCACTGCAGGCGCGGAGGCGGCTGGTGACGACGCGGCGGGCTCCTCGTCGCCGGGAGGGTCCACGTCGATGACGACCTGGTCGATGACGGCGGGCTGATCGTCCGCAAACTCCAAGTCTGCATGGGTTACCGGCACCGGGCCGGGTTCATCACCGGCATCGGGAGGGGTCGCAGGGACATTCTCGGGGACGACCGTCGGCGGCGTGAGGTCTGGCCCGTTGCCGCCGACGGCGTCGCCTTGCCCGGCCACCGGAAGAACCGCCCCCTCTGGGGTCCCGGCGTCCGAATCGACACCGCTGCCACAGGCGGCCGCAATCAGGGCCAGCGCGGTGACGGCGGTGAGAGTCTTGGTCATCGTGGAGCCTCGTGGTCCGGTTCGCTGTTTGGACGCCGCGCGCCTTGTTCGGGTTCCCCGTGGGTCCGCCGCCATCAGCCGCCGGGCCTGGCGTCACGGTTCGATTGCCCGCCGGCCGGCTCAGCACGGGCAACCATCACCCTGAAGTCACCGAGGCCGCGGGGGTGGAGCAGAGCTTCGGCATCGGTGCGGCTGGAGCGAAAGCGGAGCTGTGCAATGGGGTCCTGGCCGCGGGCCGCCGCCAACTCCTCGTCTCGGATCGCTGCAAGGACGTCTCGCAAGCCCCAGTCTGTCAAGAAGTCGTCCTGGCGGTGGAGTTCGACGTCGGCGCCGGCAGCTTCCGCAGCGGCCATCAACGCCGTGAAGTTGACGTCCGCCGTGATGTCGGTGGCACCGGGCTCCAACAGTGGATCCGGTCCCAGATGATGCTCCCGGTACGTGCGGAGCGTTCCACCGCGGCGCCGCGGCTGCAGCTCCTCTGCTGTGCCGCCGTAGTCGACCACAACCACCGCCCCCGCCTCGACCGCCGACAGCGCACTTCCCATCCAGGCGGCAGCTGCCAGCTGCACCTCGACCAGTGCCCCCCGGGAGACGTGACCGGCAAAGCTCTCACACCACTCAACCACCGCGTTGCGTGCCGGTCGTGAAACCATCTCGAGACCGGTATTCGATCGCCCCACCCAGCGTTCAACCCATCCGTCGGCGCTCTTCATCGCGATTGCCGTCGGCAGATTGTCGACCAGTTCGTTGGCCACGATCACGCCCCGCAGCGGACCGGGGAGTTCACTCAGCGATCCCAGCACCCCGGATGGGCCGACGATGTTCGCCAGCCGGGCGCGGGCGGCCGCGGAAACCTCTACGGCGAACGCCGCCGGCTGGATCTCCATGGCTTTGAGCAGCGGTGCAAGCAGGGAGCCGGAGCCTGCTCCGGCATCCAGCACGGTGAACGGATCGCCCACCCGGTGCCACTCTGCAGCGCAGAACCGGGCCAGCGTCGCCCCGAAGAGGGTGCTCACCTCAGGCGAGGTCAGGAAGTCGCCGCCGGCAGCCGATCGCAGTGGTCCGGTGGAGAAGAAGCCGTCGGCGGGGTCGTAGAGAGCAGCCTCCATGAACTCTTCGAACGGGATCGGCCCCCCGGATTGGATCCGGTCGATGAGGCGGGCCTTGAGAGTGGAGCCAGCGGACATGAATCCTCAGGGTACGGCAGCCAAGTCTGCCGGATGCCAGGATGGCGTCGTGGATGTGAACGAGCTCCGCAGACACTTCCCGGCGCTGGCGAGAACAGAGAATGGGCGGCCCGTGGTGTTCGCCGACGGACCGGCAGGCACCCAGGTGCCACGGGCGGTGATCGACGCCATGGCTGGGTATCTCCGCGACGGCCTCTCCAACCTCGGAGGCAGTTTCACGGCCAGCCGTGACAGTGGCGCCACCGCGAACGGAGCCAGGTCGGCCGTTGCCGACCTGGTCAACTGCTCCCCCCGCGAGGTCGCCTTCGGGCAGAACATGACCAGCATCACATTTGCCGCCAGCAGGGCCATCAGCAGCAGATGGTCCGACGGCGACAACGTCGTGGTGACCCGTCTCGACCACGACGCCAACGTCACGCCGTGGATGACCGCTGCCGCGGATCGGGGCGCGCAGGTGCGGTTCTGTGACTTCAACCCGGCCGACGGATGTCGCCTCGACATGGACGACCTGATGTCGCTCGTCGACCGGCACACCCGGCTGGTTGCAGTGACCCATGCCTCCAACGCGGTGGGAACCGTCGTCGATGTGGCTCGGGTCGCCGACGTCGCCCACAGTGCCGGTGCCCTCGTGTATGTGGATGCGGTGCACGCCGGCCCCCATCTCTCCATCGACGTGCAGCAGCTCGACTGCGACTTCCTCACCTGCTCCGCATACAAGTTCTTCGGACCGCACACCGGGATTCTCTACGGAAAACAGGAGCTGCTCGATGACATCCGGCCGGTAAAGATCCGCCCCGCCCCCGATGAGGCCCCCGAGTCTTGGGAAACGGGAACGCAGAGCTTCGAGTCTCTCGCCGGCGTGGAGGCGGCAATCGATTACCTGGCCGCCATCGGTGGCGGCGGCACCGACCGCAGAAGTGCCCTGGAGGAATCGTACGGGGTGATCGCCGTCCACGAGTCGGGCCTCGCGGAGCGTTTTCTCACAGGCGTGGCCGAGCTTCCCCGCCTCAGGTTGTTCGGCTCAGACGGCTCGGTCCCCAGAGTGTCCACTTTCGCCGTCGCAGTGGACGGCAGTACAGCCGCGGAAGCACATCATCGCCTCGCCACCGAAGGCATCTACACCTGGGCAGGCCACTACTACGCCATCGAGGTGATGCGACGCCTCGACGTCGTCGACACAGGCGGATTGCTGCGGATCGGGTTCGTGCACTACAACACGATGGAGGAAGTCGACAGGGTGCTGCAGGCGCTGGCACACCTGTGAGTGTTGCGCGGAGAGGCCGTCAGGGGCCCAGCGCCAGCGTTCGCGAAGCCTCCCCGAAGAAGGCGAGGAGCTGCGGAAACGCCCCCACTGTCACCACGGCGGCGACCGTGATGCCGAGGGCAAGCGCCATTGGAGGCCCCACCGCAGCCGGTGATGGCGTGGCCGCGGTCTCCGGTTCCGGGTCGAAGAACGCGGTCTTAGTCACCCTGGCGTAGTAGTAGAAGGCCACCACCGCGTTGACGGCAGCAATCGCAGCCAACACCGCCCCCGCCGCTTCTCCCGATGCTCCCAGCACGGCGCGGAACATGACGAACTTGGCGAACCATCCTGCCAGCGGCGGGATACCTGCCAGGGACATGAAGAACACCGCCAGCAGTGCGGCCAGGCCGGGGGCGTATCCGAAGAACCCCGCCCAGTCGCCCATCTCGACCGACCCGACGCGGCGGGCACCGGCGATGACCACGGCAAAGGCACCCAGGTTCATGAAGGCGTAGATGAGGAGATACACCACTGTGGCCTCGAACGCATCGGCCAGGCCCACCCCATCGAGGGTGGCGGCCATGGCGAACGGAACCAGGATGAACCCGCCCTGGGCTATGGAGCTGTAACCGAGCAGGCGCACGATGTCGCTTTGGCGCAACGCCGCCAGGTTGCCCAGCGTCATCGACGCCACGGCCAGGATCCACAGTGCAGGCCCCCACAGCTCGGTGAGCTCACCGAAGGCCAGATAGCACACGCTCAGCAGACCGACGAAACCCGCCGTCTTGGAGCCGACGGACAGGTAGGCAGCCACCGGCGTCGGTGCACCCTGATAGGTGTCGGGCACCCAGAAGTGGAATGGAACCGCGCTTACCTTGAAGCCGAAGCCGACGATGGTGAACAGCACACCCAGCGTGAGGGTGGGCACGTTGCTGAGGTCGACACCGGCGGTCGCCTCACTGATGGATGCGAAACCGATCTCACCGGTGCTGCCGTACACCAGCGTCATGCCGAACAGCATGATCGCCGACGACACCACACCGATGATGAAGAACTTGAGCGCCGCCTCGTTGGAGCGAAGGTCACCTTTGCGCCACCCGGCAAGTAAGAAGGCGGGTGCAGATACCAGCTCGAGGCCGATGAAGATCGTGATGAGATCCCGGGCCGATGCCATCACAACGGCTCCGAACACCGACGCCAGCAACAGGAAGTAGAACTCACCCTGGTAGTAGCGGTCCGACTCGATGTAGCCCACCGCGAGCAGCAGGGACACGAACCCGCTGACGATGAACAGCGCCTTCAGCACGAGGGCGAAGTCGTCGACGACGTAGCTGCCGCCGAACATGATGCGCTCACCTTCCTCCAGCAACCCCAGGGTGAGCAACGGCACCGCGGCACCGATGAGACCAACCAGCCCGATGGTGCCCGACCAGTACTTCTCCACCGGGAGGAGATCCACGACCAGAACCAGGACTACGGTGCCTCCGAGGATCAGCTCGGGCAGCAGGGCGTGGTAGTCGATATCCACTTACCCTCCGAAGGCTGTCTTGACCAGATGGACAACGGCGTCGTTGGTGGCACCGAACACGAGCTTCGGCCACACCCCGATCACCAGGATGGCGGCCACCATGGGCACCCAGGCAGTCATCTCGTAGCGGTCGGCGTCGGGAAACGTCCTCCCCCGCCATTCCCTAGGCACCTCGCCCATGTTCACCCGCTGCAACATCCACAGCAGGTACCCGGCGGTGAGCACCGTACCCACTGCACCCAGCACCATCGCGGTGCGGAACACGTTCAAGCTCAGACCGTCGAGCGGGTTGAACGAGGCGACTAGCGACATGAACTCGCCCCAGAACCCGGCCAGCCCGGGCAGGCCCAGTGACGCCATGGCGGTGAAACCGAGAATGGCTCCCAGCACCGGCATCATCTTCTGGTTGCCACCGAGGCGGACCATCTCACGGGTGTGGTAGCGGTGCTGCATCGAGCCTGCGAGGAAGAACAGCAGGCCGGTGACGACACCGTGCGCCACCATTCCGATGACGGCCGCGTTGATCCCGATGTCGGTGAGGGTGGAGATGCCGAGCATCACGAACCCCATGTGGCCCACGGAGGAGAACGCGATGAGGCGCTTCATATCGGTCTGAGCGAGGGAGGCCAGTGATCCGTAGAGAATCGACACCACCGCCAGCACCGCGATGACCGGTGCCCAATCGACTGCCTCCTGAGGAAGGATGGGGAGGCTGATGCGCACGAAACCGTAAGTACCCAGCTTCAGGAGGACGGCTGCCAGCAGCACCGAGCCGACCGTGGGAGCCGCCGTGTGGGCGTCGGGCAGCCAGGTGTGCAACGGCCACATCGGGACCTTGACGGCAAACCCGAGGAAGAGCGCCCCGAACACCCAAAAAGCGAAAGTACCGGTGAATGCTCCGGCACGCCCCATCTCCGCAAGCAGAGTGATATCAAACGTATTCGGATCGGCACGAAAGAAGAGCGCCAGGAAACCGAGCAGCATGAACGCCGATCCGAACAGGGTGAACAAGAAGAACTTCAAGGCGCTGTACAGACGCACTTCCACTTCGATGTTGAAGCCCGGAAGCTTGCGTTTCGTCCGGTCACCCCAGATTCCGATCATGAAATACATGGGCAGCAGCACGATTTCGAAGAACAGGAAGAACAGCACCAAGTCGAGGGCGACAAACGTGCCCGCCATCCCGGTGGCGAGAACCATCATCAGAACGAGGAAGGCTTTGGGATTGTGCGGCTCCGGCCAGTGATCCCACGAATACACGACGGCGAGCATGGTTATCACCGTCGACAGGACCACCAGCGGCAGGCTTATGCCGTCGACTCCGATGTGGAACCTGGAGTTGATGGCGTCGATCCACTGCAGATCGGTGCCGAACTGGAATGAGGAAGCCGACGAGTAGTCGAAGCGAAAGGCAGTCACCACCGCGGCGGCAGCGGACCCAGCGGCAGACACCAGAGCGACCCGCTTGATGACGTCTTCGAGACGCCGCGGAACAGCGAGGATGACCAGGCCGCCGGCCACCGGTAGGAACACCGTGAGGCTGAGACCCCAGCCGTTGTCGAACCACTCCATCTAGTTCATCCTCCTATCCGAACAGCAAGAATCCGACGACCAGCAGCACCGTCCCGACGAACACCGCGCCGGCATACTGCTGGACCTTCCCCGTCTGTAGGTGCCGCACTGCTCCACCGGCCTCCCCGGTTCCGGTGGCGGCGGCGTTGAAAGCGGCATCGATGCCCCGCTGGTCGATGCCCCCGTACACGACCCTGGCCAGCAACTTTGCCGTCCAACCGGCGCCGTTGACAACGAAGTCGAAGATGTGGCTGTTCGTCCAGTCAATGAACCCGGCGATCGGGCCGCGCACCGGCTTGATGACCCCTTCCATATACAGATCGTCGATGTAATACTTGCGGCGGAACAGTGGATACAGCAACGGGATGGTGAACGAATCCCGTTGCCGCTGAGTGGGGGCATCTCTGAAGAACAGGATGTAGCCCCCCGCAATACCGGCGAGCCCGGCGGCCAGTCCGAGCCCGGCAAGGCCGAAGTTGAGACTGTCGGCGTGATGCTCCACTATTGGAAAGGCGCGGGTACCCACCCAGTCGGCGAAACCAGTGAAGACTCCGGGAATGTTGACGAAGCCTGCGACGGCTGACAGCCCGGCGAGGCTGATGAGAGGCAATGTCATCGATGTGGGCGCCTCATGGGGATGGCCGTCACCCTTGTATTCCCCGTAGAAGGTGAGAAAGACTGCCCGCGCCATGTAGAAGGCGGTGATGAATGCGCCGCCGATGGCCACCACCAGCGCCGCGGTGTAACCACCGTCTCCCAGCGAGGCGAGAATCTCGTCTTTGGAGAAGAAACCGGCGAGAGGGAAGATGCCGGCGAGCGCCAGCGACCCGATGACGAACGTCCAGAATGTCCGCGGCATGTACTTACGCAGGCCGCCCATGTCCGACATGTTGTTGGAATGCACCCCGTGGATCACCGCCCCCGCTCCGAGGAAGAGCAGGGACTTGAAAAACGCATGGGTGAACAGGTGGAATAGACCCGCCGTGTAGGCGCCAGCTCCCATCGCAGCAACCATGTAGCCCAGTTGGGAAAGAGTCGAATACGCCAAGACCCTCTTGATGTCATCCTGGACCAGGGCGAGCAGTCCGGTGGCGAACAGCGTGATCGTCCCCACGACGAGGATCAGCGTGTTCACGTCGGACGCCATCGTCTCGTAGAAGGGGAACATGCGGCCGATCAGGTACACGCCGGCCGTCACCATGGTGGCGGCATGCATCAGTGACGACACCGGTGTCGGGCCGGCCATGGCATCGGGCAGCCACACG
The DNA here is from genome assembly GCA_964538725.1 of uncultured Acidimicrobiia bacterium. GTDB lineage: Bacteria > Actinomycetota > Acidimicrobiia > Spongiisociales > JAOTWH01 > CAZIEQ01. The sequence goes on from CAZIEQ010000020.1 coordinate 12,567, forward strand.
TGGAAGGGGAACTGGGCAGATTTGCCCATCGCCCCTATGAAGAGAAGCACGCCGCCGGTGACGGCAAACGTCGACAGCGTGGCGTCGCCGCCAACAGCCGCCTCGAGAATGTCCCGAATGCGGAAGGATCCAACTGCCAAGGACACGACGATTACACCGATGACCAGCCCGATGTCGGCGATCTTGTTGGTGAGGAAAGCCTTGATCGCGGCCGACGAGTTCTCATGGTCCTCCCAGTAGTGGCCGATCAGCAGGTAGGAGCACAGACCGACCAGCTCCCAGCCGACGAGCAGCTGGATCAGATTCGGCGCGGAGACGAGCACCAGCATCGAGCCTGCGAACAGGGTGAAACTGGCGAAAAACGCCGAGTAGCGAATATCCCCTTTCATGTAGCCGTACGAGTAGACGAACACGAAGAAGCCGACGACTCCCACAACCGCGTACATGAGGATGCTGAGGCCGTCGACCACCCAGCCCCATTCGATGGTGACCGTGCCGACGCGGGCCACTTCGACAGTGTCCTCGAAAACGATCCCCTGGTTGATGTTGGCGATGAACAACACCACCCCGTAGACAGCCGCGAAGGCCAGCGAGCCCACAGCCAACTCGTACCCCTTGTACCGCAGGCGGCTGCCGACCACGGCGATCAGCCCGGCAGCAACGAGCGGAACGACGACGATGAGCCACGCCCAGTCGGCGAGGACGCCTCCGTCTGAGACGTGACGCGCCGCCACCGTGTGTTCCTGGACGGCAAGCAACAGCGTCGACATCATGCCGTCACCACCTCATCAGGTCCAACTCGTCCACATTCGCCGACCGGCGGTTGCGGAAGATGAGCAGCACGATGGCGAGCCCGATACCGACCTCGGCGGCGGCGACGGTGATCACGAAGAGGGCGAATATCTGCCCACTGACCGCGTCCTGCAAGAAGGCTCCGAAGGCCACCAGGTTGATGGACACCGCCGTCATCATCAACTCCACCGACAGCAGGACCAGCACAGCGTTGCGACGCGCCAGCACTCCATAGACCCCGAATGAGAACACCGCCGAGGACAGCAGGAGAAACTGGGTGACGGTCATGGCCCATCCTCCGCCGGATCGTCGTCGCGCCGAGCCAGCACGATGCCACCGATGAGCGCCGCCAACAGCAGCAGGCTGACCACTTCGAAGGGGATGACGAAGCGTTCGAAGATGGACTCCCCGATGTCCCTGGTGCGCACCACGCCTCCGCTGATCTCCTCGTCCTCAAAAACGGTGACGATCGTCGCTGTGAGCATTGCGAACACTGAAAGTGCCACGAGGGCCGACGGCCAGCGGCGCCCATGATCCAATTGGGGGTCTCGGCCAAGCGGTGCTCTGGTGATCATCACTCCGAACAGGAACAGGACGACGACCGCCCCTATGTAGATCAAGACGACGGCCCAGGCGACGAACTCGGCACCCAGCAGAAGGAACAGGCCGGCGGACCCCGCAAGGGTGGCAACGAGGTACAGGGCGGCATGCACGACATTGGGGCTGGTCACGGTCCGCAGCCCCGTGAAGAGCATCACGAGGCCGATACCGGCAAAGGTCCAGTTCTCGGGCGTGGTGATCCAGTCGGAGAAGTCCATCACGTCTCCAGAGCCGGAGGGTCGGGAACGGTGTGCAGCCACTCGGTGAGGCGGTTCTTGTCGTGCAACATGTCGGAGATGGCGCCTTCGGAGTATTCGTAATCGGGGCTCCAGAACAAGGCGTCGAACGGGCACACCTCCACACAGATCCCGCAGTACATGCACAGTGCATAGTCGATGTCGAAGCGGTCGAGGGTCGCCCGCGTGCGGGGACGGCCGCCCTCCCTTGCGGGAGGCTGAACCTCCTTGTGTCCTTCGATGTAGATGCACCAGTCGGGGCATTCCCTGGCACACAGCATGCACACAGTGCAGGCGTTCGTGTCGAGGGCGATCACGCCGCGGGCGCGGGGAACGGGGATCTCCTTCTCAACCGGGTAGTTGACTGTGACGGGTCGGGTGAAGAGCGTCTTCAGCGTGACCCCCATCCCTTTGAGGAGCCCCTGCAAGGGAAACTTTCGGTCGGCCATCAGAAGACGACCTTGAAGAAGCCGGTGGCTCCTATGTTGGCCAGGGCGAGAGGGATCAGCCAGCGCCAAGCGAGCGACTGCAACTGGTCTTCGCGCATGCGGGGGAAAGTCCAGCGCATCCAGATGAAGATGAACACGAGGACGAACACCTTGCCGATGAGGATGAACGGTCCCAGGTAATCCAACGCCGAGTCGGGGATGCCGGGCAGATACCAGCCGCCCAGGAACAGCGTCGATGCTACGGCGGCCAGGCTGATCATCCCGGCATATTCACCCAGGAAGAACATGGTGAACCGCAGGCCGGAGTATTCGGTGAGATAGCCCATCACGAGCTCCGACTCGGCGATCGGCATGTCGAAAGGGATTCGGGTCAGCTCGGCGAGGCTGGCTGTGATGAAGATCCCGAAGCCGACGATCTGACCGGTGAGCACGAACGGCAGCTCCGCGTCGAACAACCCGAAGACCGAGATGGAGGTCGCCTGCACGCCGACGATCTCCTGCAGGGAGAGGGTTCCTGCCTGTATCGCCACGCCGACGGCGGCCAATACGAGCGGCAACTCGTAGGCGATCAGCTGCGCCGCGGCCCGCAGACCACCCATGAGGGAGTACTTGTTGCCCGAAGCCCAGCCTGCCATGAGCACGCCGAGGGTCGAGAGCGACGACACGGCAAGCACGTAGAACAGGCCAAGGTCGAGATCCCGCACCGCCAGGTCCGGACCAAAGGGAACGATGACGAAGGTGGCGATCGTGCCTCCGAGCACCACGTACGGAGCCAGCTTGAAGACGAACGGGTCGGCATCTTCGGGGACCAGGTCCTCCTTCTGGATGAACTTGACCCCGTCCGCGAGTGGCTGCGCCCAGCCAAAACGCCCCCCTGCGAAGTAGGGGCCGATGCGGCTCTGCATGTGTGCGGAGATCTTCAGCTCACCGTAGATGGCGACCAGGGCCAGCCCGGGCACGACAACCGCAATGATGAGCATCTTGGCGGCAAGCAGCCACCAAAAGCTGTCGAGCAGCCAGTTCATCGATCCACGTCTCCCAACACGAAGTCGAGGCTGCCGAGGATGGCGATGATGTCGGGTATGAGCGCGCCTTCGAGAAGCCACGGCAGCACGGACAGGTTGGAGAACGACGCCGAGCGGATCTTCAACCGGTAGGGGCCGCGGCCCCCTTCGGACACCAGGTAATACCCCATCTCGCCTTTGGGATTCTCCGCCCTCACGTACACCTCGCCGCGGGGAACCTTGATGATGCGGGGGACTTTCGCTCGCAGCGGACCGGCCGGTATCCCATCGACCGCCTGGTCCACGATGCGGGCGGCCTGGCGTATCTCCTCGAGCCGAACCGTGTAGCGGTCCCAGCAGTCACCGTTGGTTCCGGTGGGGACGTCGAACTCGAAGTGTCCGTAAGGCAGATAGTCCTCATGCTGGCGCAGGTCGTAGGCGACGCCCGATGCTCTCAGGTTGGGCCCCGACAACCCGTAGGAGCGGGCAACGTCGGGTGGGATCACCCCGACGTCCTTGGTGCGGGCAAACAGGATCTCGTTGTTGACGATCAGATCGGTGAGTTCGTCGCACACGGCGCGCACCCGCTGCATCGCCCTGTCGGTTTCGGCGAGGAACCCCGCCGGTACGTCCTGCACGACCCTCCTGGGTGCGGAGCGGCCGCGTGCGGGCAGACTCACACCGCCGCATCAGTGGGAGC
>CAZIEQ010000021.1:0-15746 GCA_964538725.1 uncultured Acidimicrobiia bacterium
TCGAGTTGGGCCGGCTGGCGGCCCATATTCGTGACGGCAGGGTTCCGTTGGAGCTGTGCATCACCTCCAACATCCAAACCGGCATGTACCCCACGGTGGGTGAGCACCCCGTCGGCGCTCTGCATCGGGCGGGGTTCAATGTCACCCTCAACACCGACAATCGTCTGATGAGCCGAACGTCGATGACTGCAGAGATGCGTCTTGCCGTGGAGCATCACGGATTGTCCGCAGCCGATCTCGGCATGATCACCGAACAGACTGTGGTTGCAGGCTTCGGACCATGGCCGCAGCGGCGGCGCCTCGTCGAAGAGGTGATCCGACCGGCCTACGCTGCCTTCGAAGTCTGAGACCGCAGCCAGTCGAGGACGATCTGGGGTGCCCGCCGGCGGTCTGCTTCGTTGAACGACTCATGGTGGAAGCCTTCGATGACGACGCGGGTGACGCCGTCGATGACGGCAAGGGGTGCCGACGCTTCGACGGGAACGAGCGTGTCGTCACCGCCGTGGATGACCAGAGTCGGCATGGACAGCCTGGAGGCGTCGCGGCGCGCCTTCTCCATCGCCCGCAGCACCTCGGCGCCGAGGTGGGCGGTGGTCTTGGTGTTCACCAGCGGGTCGGAGAAATATGCCTTCCCAACCGTGGGGTCGGTTGAGAGCTGGTCGGCTGAGATCGAGTTGGGGATCCGCAGCCCGGGGAGGATCCTGCCGAGGACAGGAGCCGTCCGGCGCTGCCACTTGGGGACCGCGGCCTGCAAGGCAGGCGCCGACAGCACCAGATAGTCGGGTTGCGGCCGCCCGCTGACTGCGTAGGACAGTGCGAGCAGGCCGCCGAGCGAATGGCCGAGGAGAACTCGGGGCCGGCCGGTGACGTCACCGAGGCGGACACTGATGTCGTCGAGATGGTCTTCGAACCGGTTCACGTATGCACGTCTGCCTCCTGAGCGGCCGAATCCCCGCAGGTCGAACGCCCGGGTGTCGACGCCTTCGGCTGCGAACGCAGCGCCGACATGGTCATAACGGCCGCTGTGTTCGCCGAGTCCGTGAACGATGAGCATGTGGCACCACGGATCGTCCGCTTCCCATCGTCTCAGCAGGCAGGCAGTTCCGTCGCTGAAAGTGGTGGAACTGTTCACCGAAACCGCTCATGAGCCATCAGGGCGGCTCCTACGATGCCGGCTGCGTTGCGCAGTTGTGCCGCGGCGACGGCAGCGGTGGTCGTCAGGTATTCGGAGAAGCGGTCGAAGTTCTTCGAGATACCGCCACCCAGGATCATCAGGTCGGGTGAGAGGATTTCCTCGTAGTGGGCCAGCACCCGCTGCACGGCGCCTCCCCACTCGGCCCAGCTGACTTCTCCTTCTTCGCGAAGCCGTCCGGCTGCCTGCTCCTCGGCGGTGGTGTCACCCACACGAACATGGCCGAACTCGGTGTTGGGCACCAGGTGGCCGTCGGTGAACAAGGCACTGCCGATACCGGTTCCGAACGTGAGCACGAGCACGACGCCCCGTCGGCCGACTCCTGCCCCGTACCGCATCTCGGCTACTCCGGCGGCGTCGGCGTCGTTGACGAGCAGCACCGGCACTCCGAGCAACCCTGTGAGCAGCTCGGCGCCGTTGGTGCCCAGCCATGACTCGTCGATGTTGGCCGCGCTGTGAGCCACCCCGTCGCGGACGATTGCAGGCAATGTGCAGCCGACGGGTCCTCGCCATTTGAAGTGGTCCACTATGGCGGCGGCGGTTTCCATGACGGCTTGGGGCTTCGCAGGATGTGGGGTGGGGATGCGGCGGCGCTTGGTGGTCAGCCGGCCGGCTTTCAAGTCGACGGGAGCGCCCTTTATCCCCGAACCGCCGATATCGACGCCGAAACAGGTCACGTCAGGCAGAAGCCTCCTTGGTGACGTCCCTGACCCGCGGTGGACCCGGTATCCGAACCGGAGGAGGTACTTCCTCGAACCCGTCGGCGAGGCCGTATTTGACGAGGAAGTGGTAGTAGTCCCGCTGGTAGAAGACTTTGCACCGTACATCCGGATGGTGTTCACGCAGCATGCGGACCTTGCGGTTCTTCTTGGTCACCAGCTTCTGGCTCATCGTGGTGATCTCGATGAAGATGTCCTCGGCGGGCAGGTAGAAGTCCGGTGTGAACCACTTCGCCGGTTGGCCGTCGCCGTCGAATTCGATGGGGAACGAACGCGGTTCGTAGTCCCAGTCGATCCCGTAGAAGTCGAGAAGGCGGGCGAACTGCCGCTCGCTGTCGTGGGCGAAGTCGACTTCCTCTGCCGGTTCGGGGATGTCCCAGTGGCCGCTCAGGTCGCGCTGCCTCTCGCCGCGGCGACGGCTTCTTCGTCGGGGAAGAGCCGATGCACATCGCCACGCAGCTCGGTCTGTACCGGCCCCACTGCGATGCCGAACACTCCCTGACCGCGTCGGAACACGTCGACGACTTCGTCGGTGCTGTGGGCGGCGAAGATGGTCGACCCGTCTGAGAGCAGAGTCACGTCGTCGAGGGGACGGGCGGATTCCAGTTGCTGGGCGAGGATGGCTATCGCCTGGCGGATCTTGCGCAGGCTCATCCCGGCGTCGAGCAGACTCTTGATCACTTTCAGCTGGACGACATCGGTGAAGGAGTACAACCGCTGCGATCCGGAGCCGGAGGCAGCCTGGACGGAGGGGGTCAACAGGTCGGTGCGCGCCCAATAGTCGAGTTGGCGGTACGTGATACCCACCAGCTTGCAGACCTGTGGCGCTCGGAATCCGGAGCGGTTCATCGTCCTCCTCCTGGGGAAGCTTACACGCGCGTAATTCCCTGCAAGGAACTACGACGACGGAAGCTACCCAGCTGGGCCCGGATTTGTCAACAACCGGCTGTTGACAACACAGTCAGGATTGCTCTGCGGTGAAGTCTTCGGGGGTTACGTCGTCGAGGAAGCGGCGGAACCGCTCCACCTCTTCTTCCTCGTTTTCGTCCCTGATCTCGACACCGGCGTCGTCGAGCACCTCGGGTTGTGCGAACAGCGGGCTGTCGGTACGCACCGCCAGCGCAATGGCATCGGAGGGCCGGCATCCCACGACCACTCCGGTCCCGTCGTGGCGGAGATGCAGGTCGGCGTGGAAGATGCCGTTGACGAGAGCCGTCACAACGACTCGTTCCACCTCGGCGTCGAGAGTGTCGATGAGCAGCTTGAGGAGGTCATGAGTCTGCGGACGGGGCGGCTCGACCCCTTCATGGGCGTAGGCGATGGCCGTCGCCTCCGCCGCCCCTATCCAAATCGGCAGATACCTGGTGCCGGGTAGTTCACGGAGAAGGACGATGGGAGTGTTAGTCGGAAGCTCGAGACGCACCCCGACCAGTTCGAGCGGGACAAGGTCGCTCACCGAGTCAGCCTATCACCGCCCGAGGATTCGAATACGAGCCGACCCAGCACGCCGGGATCGGCATGGAATCCGGCTGTGTCCATCACCGCCCACAGGGACCGCAGGTTGCGGTATTGCTGCTCCCAGTCGAGGCCGTAGCCGAGCAGCAGCTCGTCACCGACCTCGAAGCCGCGATAGTCGATGGGGGTGTCGACGATGCGCCGGGCGACCTTGTCGAGCAGGGTGACGACGGCAAAGCTCGCCGGACGGCGGGCCTCTACCAGCTGGCGGACGGTGGTCAGGGTGAGGCCGGTGTCGACTATGTCCTCCACCAGCAGTACGTGGCGGCCTTCGAGAGAGTCGGCCGTGTCCATGGCGATTGCCACCCGGCCTTCGTGACCGAAACGGGTCAACATGAGGAAATCGATGTCGACCTGCGACGGGGGAAGATGACGGGTGAGATCGGAGAGGAAAGGCAACGCGCCGTGCAGCACCCCGACGCAGATCGGTTGGCGGCCTTCGTAGTCGGTGCTGATCTCGGCACCCAACGCAGCGATCCGTTCCTGGAGGGCGGCTTCGGTGACGACTTCGGTGACGACGCTCACGGGGCAACTCCGAAACGGTCGAGCAGGTCGCGCAGAGCCTCACCGAGGGGAAGTGATGCCAGATCGCTCATAGCCCAGCGCCCGTCATCGAGTGGGGGCATGGCGGCGATGCGCGCCGACAGCCAGGGAGCGACCTGAATGCCGGGCGTGGGACCGCCGCCTTCCTCCCCCGCCAGCCCGCCGAGAAAACGATCGGCCGGTCCGAAAGACGAGAATCCGTAGTTCAAGAGACGCCGTGTGTCGTCGAAGTGGTCTTCGCTTCCCATGACGACGGTGAAGAGTCGGTGCCTTCCCCGTGCGGCCGCTCCCACCAGGACCTTGCCGGCGTCCGATGTGAACCCGGTCTTCATGCCAACCGTACCCGGGTAGGCGCCGAGCAGATGGTTTGTGTTCACGGCGCGGCGTTCCTTGCCTGTTTCAGGGTCGGGGAGGAAGCGCACCACATGGGTGCGTGCCAGGCGGGAGACCAGGGGATCGTCGATGGCAGCACGCGCCAGGATGACGAGGTCGGCGGCTGTCGAGTAGTGGTCTTCGGCGTCGAGCCCGTGCGGATTGGCAAAATGGGTGTTGGTCATGCCGAGCTCAACGGCTTTGCCGTTCATGAGCCGGACGAAAGCGTCGACCGAGCCGCCTGAAGCTTCGGCTATGGCCACCGCGGCGTCGTTGGCGGACCGTACCAGCATCGCAGCCAACAGGTCGCGGATGTTCCACCGCTCCCCCGCCACCAGTCCGATTTCGGACTCTCCGACCCCCGCGGCGGTGGCGCTGACGACGGTGGACGCGTCCGGCTGCAGGCGTTCGGTGGCCACCAGAGCAGTCATCAGCTTGGTCACCGACGCCATGGCGCGCTGCTCGTCGGCGTTCTGCTGCAACAGGACGGTGTCCGCGGCTTCGTCGTAGAGGATGTACGCCTCTGCCTGTAGAGATGGCGGCTGCGGACCGCGTAGCCAGGCTGCGGGGGCGGGAAGCCCGCTGGGGCTCATGATGAGCGCGATGGAGAGAACCAGAGGGAGCATCGGAGATCAGGTGTTTAGCAGATCCCGCAGCCGGATTCGCAGCATGGCGTCCGACAGTTCCCGGGCGGCGTGGCCGCAGGCGGCGAGGATGGAGGCGGCTTCGTGGCGGGCTTCCGGCCTGCGGTGGCGCAGCTGGGCTGCGGTCAGCCGGCGCAGCAGTTCGAATTCGCGGTCTACCGCCAGGCGGTATCCCTTGAGGTGGCGGGGTTCCAGACCCTGGTTGAGGAGCTCGTGCGCTGCCCGTGCCACCGCGACGTCGTCTTCACGGAAGACCGTCGTCCCGTCGTCGAGAGAGAGAGGTACCAGCACTCCCACCACGATCAACTCTTCAGCCTGGTGGCGGTCGAGCCCGGCCGTCTGACACAACTCGTCGATGTTCAACGACACGTCGGTGAAGGCGAAGTAGGTGTCGGGGGGAGGTCCTTCGGGGAGAGCCGTCGGAGTCACCGCGCCCCGCTCCCATCCTTCCAGCTTGTCTTTGATGACTTTCAACGGCAGGAAATGGTCACGTTGCTGGCGCAGTATGTAGCGCAGTCGTTCCAGGTCGTCGTCCCAGTATTCGCGGTATCCGCTTGGGCTGCGTCCGGGCCGTATCAGTCCTTGCCCTTCGAGGAAACGCAGCTTGGAGACGGTGAGGTCTGAGAATTCACGTTTGAGGAGGCCGAGGACCTCGCCGATGGTGCGGGGTCCCGATTCATCCATCGCCGTCGGCTACGACCAGGTGATACTTCCCGATGATCACTTCATCTCCGGGATAGAGCTGGGACGATTCGACACGGGCTCCGTTGACATATGTTCCGTTGGTAGATCCCTCGTCGGTGACGTTCAGCGTCTGCCCGTCGACGGTGAAGCGGGCATGGCGGCGGGACACGGTGATGTCGTCGAGGAAGATGCCCGCTTGGGTCGACCGGCCGGCTCCTGTGCTGCCTTGATGCAGCAGGAATGCGAGACCGGCTCGGGGGCCCCTGGCGACGATGAGGGCAAAGTCGTATCCGGTGCGGGTGTGTTCCGGCTCATCGGCCCCGCGGGGGCGAGGCGGCACATAGGCGATGGTCGGATCGGTGTCGCGGGACTCCTCGGGTGGTGTCATTTCCCGCCGATGGTAGCTGTAGGGCTCTACCTCGGGTTCAAGTGATGATGGCGCGGTAGGCATCCGCGTCGAGAAGCATGGCGGCAGCCGTCGGATCCTTCAACCGGAGGTCGAGCAGCCAACCCTCTCCATAAGGATCCCTGTTGACGAGGCCCGGATCATCGTCGAGTGCTCCGTTGACGGCCACCACCGCCCCTGCAAGCGGTGCATACACCTCGGCAACGGACTTGTGGGATTCCAGCTCCGCCATGGCGGCGTCGGCTTCGAATGCGGCTCCGACCTCGGGCAGCGACACATAGACGACATCGTCGAGGGCATCTTGGGCGTAGTCGGTGATTCCCAGGCGAGCAATGCCGCCTTCGCCGACACGGACCCATTCATGTTCGTCTGTGTAGCGAAGGTCTGCAGGGACATCCATCCGTTGAGCCTCCTGTCTTCGGGACCGGCCGAGCCTACCGTGTGCCGACCCGGGCGCGAATGTCACCCATGTAGGCCACCATCACCACGTAGTAGAGGATGAGGCCGGGAACTCCAAGCCACCAGGCGACGGCCTGCAGCCATCCGACGTCGGCGCCGCGTCCGACGAAGAATGCCGGTATCGACATGTACAGCACGAACGTGGATGCTTTGCCGAGCCTGCGGACCGTCAGCGTCGCCCGAACCTTGAACCACAGGTAGAAGGCCCCCACCGCCATGATCCCTTCTCGAATCAGGATGGCGACGGCAAACCATCGAGGGAGTGCGTCGGCCACCATCCCGAAGATCAACGCGGCGGCCACCGCCAGCCGGTCGGCGATCGGATCGAGGGCCTTTCCCAGCTCGGTGACCTGATCGAGGCGTCGGGCCAGGTAGCCGTCCACCCAGTCGGTGGCACCGATGAATCCGAGCAGCCAGCCGGCGGCTGCAGTTTGGTCGGCACCGATCAGCAGCCAGATGAGGACCGGTATGAGGAGCAGCCGCAGCAGCGAAACGAGGTTGGGGATGGTGAACATCAAGTGGATTTGGCGAGAACCACGCGAAAGCTGACCCGGGCGATTTCCACATCGTCGTGTTCCACGGCGAAGGCGTATCCCTTCGGTTCGGGGAAACGGATGTTGTGGAAAGGGCTGACGAGCGGCACCGTGCTCACCGCACCTGGAGGCAACTGGGCGTGGGAGCGAACCCGCAGCTTGCCTTTGGCGCCCACGGGCAGCGTCTGGCCGTCCTCATCGACGAGGCGGATGGCCAGGTCCAGTTCGCGATGCCGCTCGTCAGGTTCGATCTCGGCTACGAGAACCAGCGTCAAGTTGCGATGTATGGAAGGAATCTGACGGGTCGTGATGGTGTCGAAACCGCCGCCCAGCACATACAGCTTGCCTCCCTGAACATCGGCAGCGTCGGCGAGCATGGCCGCAATGATCCGCATGTCACTCCCCCGCTGTGTCGACGGCGAAGGGATGGCCTGTGGAGTCGCGGCCGGATCTCAACCCGAGGCTTTCCCCCTGCGCGACGTTGTCGTCTTGCCTGAGCGTCTCGGCACAGATGTGGTCGATGCTGCGAATAGCCACGTGCTGTCAAGGTAGCAGTGGCCCTGGCCGTGCCGCCGTGGCGGCTGCGGTAGGTTGACGCGGCGGCAGGTTTTGGGGAGCACCGATATGGATCGCGACGAAGTGTGGAGATTCTTGGAGCAGTTCACCGAGATGGCGGCCGGTGCGACCACTGTCGGGCTGCTGGCCGTGGCCGATCGCAGCGGACTGCTGGGGAGAATGATGGGAGCCGACGCGGCGACGACCGCCGCGATAGCGTCTGCAGCCGGTCTGCAGCCCCGCTATGTAGAGGAGATCCTGTCCGGTCTCGCGGCGGCAGGTGTCGTCGAATACGACGCCGATGCGAACACTTTCTGCCTTTCCGACGAGGCTGCCGCCTGCGTTGCGGACGAATCGAGCCCCTATTTCATGGGCGGGTGGCTGGACATGATTCCGGCACTGCTGGCGGTGGTGTCGCAGGTGGCGGTTGCCACCCAGGCCGGCGGCGGAGTGGATTTCAGTGATTTCGGTGACGACATGGTGGTAGGCATCGACCGGGCCAACGGCCCGTCGATGCGGATTCTGCTCACCAGAAAATGGCTTCCGGTGATGCCCGATGTCGTCGCCCGGCTGCAATCCGGGGCTCGCATCGCCGACGTCGGCTGCGGATCGGGGGCAGCGTCGCTGGCCATGGCCGGAGCGTATCCACGTTCCACAGTCACCGGCTACGACTCCGACGCCCGGTCCATCCTGCGGGCCGCTGCAAGAGCCGAAAAGACGGGTCTGGAGAACCTGTCCTTCGAGAATCTCATCGCCGTCGATCTGCCGCTGGAACCGCCGTTCGATCTGATCACGACCTTCGACGTGGTTCACGACCTGGCGGATCCTCTGGCCGTTCTGCAGCGCATCCGCGGCGCCCTCACTCCCGGGGGGACCTATCTGATGATGGAACCCGACGCCGCCCCCGATCTGGCGGACAACCTCAGTCCTCGCGGCGCGCTCCTCTACGGCATCTCGACGCTGCACTGCATGACCCAGTCGCTGGCCGCCGGTGGGGCCGGCCTGGGCGCCGCCTGGGGCCCGGTGCGCGCCGAAGAACTGTGCCGGGAGGCAGGGTTCAGCCGTTTTCAGCGTCTCGATATCGACAACCAGTTCAGCGCCTTCTACCGGGTGGAGGCGTGAGCGGGCAGGTTCAGCGGGCGAAACCGCCGAGCGGGCCGAAGAACTCGGCACCCTGCCCCAGCAGAGCTCCCCGCGCCGTGTCATCGGGTTTCCCGTAGACGTGGAACCCGGTGGGGTCGACAGCTGCCATGAAACGCTCGGCGAAATGCTCCCCGAAGCCGCCCAGGTGAGCCAGCACCGCCGCAGAGTCGGCATAGCGCTCGTAGATGTGGACGGCGCTGCCGTCGTCGGAGACGAACCACTCATATGTGAGCGCCCCCGGTTCGTTTTTCGTGTGCTCCACCATCTCAGCCATCAGGTTGCGGAGATTCTCCAACTCGCCTTCCTTCACTGCCAGGGCGAGTATCCACGACACGGTGTCGCTCATGATGATGCTCCTCAGGTTGGTGCCGGTATCACCGTAGCCAGCGGCCGGTCTCTTCCCCGGAGTGGTCAGATGCCTGGGGCGCTTCGAATTAGCCTCCTCTGGATTGAGAGAGGAGGTCGACATGACCGCCACTGCCGGGTTGAGTGAGCTGGTGCTCGACTATGTCAGGCACGACGGCGCATGTGCGGCAGGCATCGCCACCGTTGAGACGCTTGAAGGGGGTCCACCCTCCTCGGATCTCACCTACGTGCTTCCGGAGGCCCGGTCGGCGGTGAGCTTCGCGCTGCCGTTGGACGAGTCGAAGATCGAGTCGTACCTCCGCAAGGAGAGCCATTCGGATCACGAGCGCGACAACCGGCTCGTCAACACGATCGTCAGCGGCATCTCGGCCGAGCTCGCTGCGTACCTCGATGCGATCGGTCACCCGTCCTATGCGGTAGTGGCGAACAACGTGTACCGGCGTGAGGTGCCCGGTGGGCAGCGTGCCCTGCTGCCCGAGCTGTCCCACCGCTACCTGGCGGTTGCATCCGGTGTCGGCTGGTTCGGCTTCTCGGGCAACGTGATCACGCCCACCCATGGTGCCGGCGTCATCCTGGGCTCGGTGGTGACAACCGCCGAGCTGGACCCGACGCCGCCACTCCCTGAAGACGAGCGCTACTGCGACGACTGCCACCTCTGCTTGTCGTCGTGCAACTCCAAGCTGATGTCGACCGAGGAGACCAGCACGGTTACCTTGGGCGGGGTCGAGTTCAGCTATTCGAAGCGGCGCACCTACCAGCGCTGTGAGCTGGTGTGTGGCGGCTTCACCGGGCTCAACGAGCATGGGAAGTGGTCGACATGGTCTCCGGGTCGCTTCGCGGTGCCCGACAACGACGACGAGTTCAAAGGCATTCTCAGGGAGACGGTGGTAGCGGCGAACAAGCGGCCCCAAGGCAACGGCGGCATTTACCATCCGCTGTTGATGCCGGGTCGCCGGGCCCAGCTGACATGTGGCAACTGCCAGCTCATCTGTCATCCCGACAAGGACGAGCGGAAGCGGCGGTACCGCATGCTTACCAAGAGCGGGGCGGTAGTCCAGCATCCCGACGGTAGGCTCGAGGCGGTGTCAGCCAGGGCCGCCGAGGAGCACCTGGCAGCGATGGCCCCTGAAGAACGGGCCGCCTACGAGAGAGCCTGAAACAGGCTTGTCAGCCGTCACCCACGATCAACTTGGGGGTGAGGACGAGGATGAGCTCGGTGTCGCCGCCGACGGTCCGATCCATGTGGAACGGGTCGCCGATGATGGGGATGTCCCGGAGGCCGGCGGGAACGCGCCACTCCACCGCTTGGAAGGTGTTCTGGTCGACCGAATACACGAACAAGCCCAGCTGTTCAACAGGCTGGTCCGGGTTCATGCCCAACGAGAAGAGGAGATAAGAAACTCCAGCCGCCGGGATTCCAACAGCGGTGTCGGGGTAGAAGCGGGGGCTGAACCAAGGAAGCGGCTCCCGGCCTGCCGGCACCAGGTCGACACCGGGCACCTGGATACTGTCGATGTAGCCGTCCCCCTCGGCGTACAAATCGTCCAGATCCAGCTCCAGCTGGGCGCCCGGCTTCCCCACCAGGACCCACGGATCCCCGTTGACCTTGGCGAAGAACACTTCCAGTTGGGCGAGGTCTTCGGGCAGGTGGTCATCAACGATCTGCAGCGTGTCCTTGTCGTAGGTGGCGCCGGACCCCGGCTCGGCGCGGACGCCCTCCTCGTGGATGAACCGGACGACGGCCGCGATCTCGTCGGACTCTGATGTCGCAGACCCCGGGGCAGGCTTGCTCGTCGTCACGACGGTCGTGGTGGGGGCCTTCGTCGTGGTTACCGGTTGAGCTGTGGTGGTCACCGGGATGGTGGTGGAACCGGTGGCGACGATGGCCGTCTGGTCGCCATCACCTCTGGTCAGGAGGAGGACGAGCCCGACGAGGGTGAAGAAGAACACCCCGGCGAGAGCTCCGAGACACCCCTTCCGCTTCCACAGGCTCGCATCACCGCCGCCCATGGCCGGTCTGGGTGGTGGTTTGCGGTCATGTCTCGATGTGTACTCGTCTCGTTCTTCCCGGCGCATGGAACTCCGCTCTACTCCGCCGAACTGCGTGGCATCATCTCGCCGGGGATTCTTGTCTCCATGTAGGGGTGTGGCAAACATCGTAGATCTGGGGCGAGGAGCTAGCGTCGGCGGTCGTGTCGGGGCGTGTTGCGTTCGTGGCCGGCCAGCTCGACAAGCTGGCCGATCCGCAGAAAGCGGCGGCGATGGCCGCCTATATGAAGACCGACATGCCCTTCTACGGCGTGCAGAAGAAGGTCCGGACCGGGGTGCACGAGGAGATGCTGCGACGTTTCCCGGTGGGGTCTCGCCGCGAGTACCCCGCAGCGGTTGTCGAACTGTGGCAGCAGCCGCACCGCGAGGAGAAGTACCTGGCCGTCGGGCTGGCGAAAGCCTATTCGCAGTATCAGACGATCGGGTCGCTGCCTCTCTACAAGAAGCTCATCGTCGAGGGCGCATGGTGGGACTTCGTCGACGAGATCGCAATCAACCTCGTCGGCACGGTGTGGCTTCGGCAGAGGGAACGGATGACGCCAACCATGAAGCGGTGGGTCGACGATGACGACATGTGGCTGCGGCGCTCGGCGATCGTCGGCCAGCTCAAACACAAGGCCGAAACCGATGAGGCGTTGCTCTTCGACTTCTGCTTGCGCCGTGCCGGGGAGCGCGAGTTCTTCATCCGCAAGGCCATCGGGTGGGCACTTCGCGAGTACGCCAAGACGGCGCCCGACGCCGTGCGAGCGTTCGTGACCTCACACGAGGAGGCCTGGTCGGGCCTCACCTTCCGCGAGGCAACGAAACACCTGTGAGAGATCTGCACCGCCGGGGTCCGTGCGGCCCGGTAGCGTGAGGCAACCCGAGGAAGGGCACGATGGGCGAGTCGGTTCAGCTTCAACCGGTCGACGGTGTCGAAGTGACGGTCGTGATGGACAACGCGATCGACATCCTCGTCGCCGGTACCGAGGTGGCACGACGACCGGCGTGGCGATGGGACTGGAGCGGGGAAGAACAACTCCGGGCAGAGCACGGCTATTCCCTGGCGTTGACCGTGTACCGGGATGGCACCAGGGAGAGGTTTCTCTACGACGCCGGCCTCACCCGTGACTCCACGGCGCACAACTTGGATGTGCTCGGCATCGACCCCAAGGATCTCCGCGCGGTGGTGCTGTCGCACGGCCACGTCGACCATCACGGAGGCTTGGAGGGCTTGTTCGCCCGCGTCGGGTCGCGACGGATGCCACTCGTTCTTCATCCGCATGCCTGGCGGGAACGCAAGGTCGTGTTTCCCAACGGCGAAGAGATCCGCCTCCCCCCGCCCAGCCGTCAGGACCTGGATCGCGAAGGATGGGACGTCGTCGAAGAGGTAGGCCCGTCGCTGTTGCTCGAGGGCTCGGTGCTGGTGACCGGCCAGGTGGAGCGGGTCACCGACTTCGAAAAGGGCTTCCCGCTCCAACACACCAGCACAGGAGAGGGATGGGAACCGGACACGTGGATCTGGGACGATCAAGCGGTCGTGATCCATGTCCGGGGCAAAGGGCTGGTCGTCCTCTCCAGCTGCAGCCACGCGGGTGTCATCAACGTGCTCCACCATGCCCGTCGGATGACCGGAGTCGACCACATCCACGGCTTCGTCGGTGGCCTGCACCTAAGCGGAGGCATCTTCGAGCCGATCCTCCCCAGGACCGTCAACGAGCTCGTCGAACTGTCGCCCGATGTGGTCGTACCGGGCCATTGCACCGGATGGAAAGCGGTCCATTCAGTCGCGGGGGCACTCCCCGAGGCGTACCTGGCGAGCAACGTCGGAACCACGCTTCGATTCTTCGCAGACGAGGAAGCCACAACGACCGGAGCCGCGACAGTCTCTGAGTGAACAGCTTGGCGGGACCTGCCGACCGTCGGGCGACGGTTTGAGCCTGCCGCACCGGCCGGCCGGTGGTGACGGGCCTGCACCCATGACCGGACGTGTTTCCCGAGCCGACGCTTTGCTTCAGCAGGGCGGGGGTGAAGCCGATATGAGCCGGGGAGTCGCACTGCTCTGAAGAGCTGCGGGGGGCCACCGAGATACGGAGGTTCGAGCCGTGAAACAGTCACGAGGGCTCCGGACCTGGATCGCCATCGTTGCGGCACTGGCGCTGATCGGTGCAGCCTGCGGGCGTCCTACCACATCCGAGTCTCCCAGTGCCGCCGCCGCTGCGGTGACGACGGTGGAGACTCCTGCTGCCACTCCATCGGTGACGACGACGGTGGTTCCGACCCCGCTGACGACCGCCACCACGGAACCCCCGCCCGAGCCTTGCATTCCCTCGGGGGATCAGTCCGGCATCCAGAACGCACTCAACGCTGCCGGCTCCAAGGCCGTGCTTTGTGAGGGTGCGATGTTCGAGCTCAGCGACACGATCTACTTCACAGCCGACAGTCAGCAGATCTACACGCGAGGCTTCCCTACTGACGACTCTCGGGCTCTGCTGCGGGTCGTTGGCAAGGATGTGGCGATAGCCGTTGCCGGCGGCCACTACAACAAGGTTGCGCTCCGGAACGTGATCATTGACGGCAACCGTCCGCAGATGGGCATCGCAGAGGGCGCGTTGATCGATTACGGCCGCGGTATCGAGGACGTCGACGTACAGGGCCAGGTGGTGGAGTGGGTGAAGGCCTACGAGCCGCGCGGTTGGACGGTCCTGCACCTCAACGGTCCGTGTACGGGGGCCGTGGCGAGGAACAACGAGTTCGGCCCCGCAGGTCAGGCCGAGTACCTCTATGCGGACGGTATCTCGTTGGAGTGCCCGAACAGTGTCGTGGAGAACAATACGATCGTCGACGCCACCGATGGCGGCATCGTCATCTTCCAATCACCGGGTTCTCTGGTTGCGAACAACACCATCCGGACCGAGAACCAGGTCATGTTCTACGGCATCTCCATGATCGACTACTACCCCCTGGAGGGTGATTTCACCGGCACACGCGTTACGGGGAACATCATCGATGCCGCCGGTGGAATGATCAGGAACGGCATTGCCATGGGCCCTCATGTGGGCTGCATCCCCGAGGGGGAGATCCTGGACAGGAGCCGTGGCGCAGTTGTCACCGACAACGTCCTCAAGGGCGACCACATGGGCTACGGGTTCGTCGTCAGCGGCGTGGAGGATTGGACTGTGACCGGCAACGTGGACCTCTCCACCCATCCCGCCCCCGAACGTGAGGTGTACTGCTTCGAGGACCTCGCCGACCCGCCCGGTGGGTTTCAGATGAACCCCGATATCTCCAGCGGCTCATTCCAGGAGGATTTCACCGCCACGCCCATCGCCTGGACGGGCGAGTTCTGGACGTTCGAGGCGGTGGCATCGCCAGCATGCGTGGCTGAGCTCATCGGGGCCGATGTGCTCGATGACATCAAGTCGGGCAACCGGGGTGAGCTGTGGCCCGCCCTGGAATCTTCCCCCAACGGAGAACGCATCGGCCAGTGCATGAGCCTCTACCAGCCGCCCGACATCTCGGACCTCTCCGGCGATGTCATGGTGAGAGTTCTCCCCTGCGAGCCTTTGTGTGTCGAATTGGAGCTCATCAATCTCTCCGAGACCGAGACCGCCGCTATGGACCGAACCCAGTTCATGGTGGACGCTTTCCTCGTCCAATGCCATGGGCTGGCGGAATCGCTCGGACCCGGAGAAGCGGCACGGTGCACCATCGAGGACTACGTGACGCCGGGCTTTCAGGTACTCAGGTGGTTCGGCTTCCCACCCGACAGCGGCCAGTGGGGCTTCAACTATCCCTTCGAAGCGGAGGAATAGTCCCGATCGCTACTTGCCCCAATTGCGATGGGGCGTCCTGTTCCGTCGGGCCGGCCGGATTCCAACCGGCGACCTCTTGACCCCAGACGGGATCAGGGGGTTTCCATGAGTGGCGATTCGACGCGATCTGCAAACTGACCTGGGGTTCCGTTGCTGGTTGGTTCTGGTTGTCGCGTGTCGTTTTCGATCCTCTCGCGGACCCCTCGCGGACCATTGGGCCTGACGACCCGCGTCGCTTTCTCGACCGAGGGCGCGATCGCGGCCCTGAGACCGGACTATGGATCCTCGGCGTCGCCGGTAGTTTCCTTACTTTGATACCAACGTAAGGAGACAACATGGATCTCGCAGCCAGGGTCACCTCGAAAGGTCAGATCACGATCCCCAAGGAGGTTCGCGACCGACTCGGCATCTCCGAAGGCGACCAGGTCGTGTTCCGTGTGGAGGAGCACCGAGCGGTCCTCGCGAAGACGCCCAACCTCCTCGACCTCGCCGGCGCCGTCGATGTGCCGACAGCGAAGCGGGGCACCGCATGGGACGAGGTCCCCCAGCGCGCCCCGAGCGCAACAGGGACCCTCCCAGTATCGGGCTGTGAACGCGCAGAAACCCCCACAGCGCAAGGGACCTTGCATGCAGAAACCCCCGCAGCGGCGGGGGTTTGTGCGACGGACTCGCCATCAGCGAATCCGCGGGTAGCCCCGACCGGATTCGAACCGGCGCTATCGGCTTGAGGGGGCGGGCCAGGGGGGGCTTGGGCGAGTTTCTGTGCTGAACA
>CAZIEQ010000022.1:0-15700 GCA_964538725.1 uncultured Acidimicrobiia bacterium
CCATAATGATCGCCATAATGATCGCCATAATGATCGCCATAACGATCGACATAACGATCGCCATAACGACCGTCATCATGGTCGCCACGACGATCGTCGCAATGAAGGTCGCCACGATCGCCATGGCGATGGCCGCCCTGACCGCGACCGTCGAAACGATTGGCAGCGAGGCCGAGAGCGCCGGGACGATCGGGGCGCTGGATACGGGCGACAGGATCGAGACGGGGCACGCTAACGCGCGCGCGGGATCACCGCCAAAAGACTCGACAAGACCCGCCAGGTGACACAGCTCGTCCAGGGCCTGGCTTCTCCCCTCGACAGGGAAGTCGTCGGAGGAGTGCGAGATTCGGTACTCGAGCTGCTGGGGATGATCAGCCTTCACCGCCAACGCGGTGCCAATCTGGTGTACGAGGCCTATCTGGTCGACATCGGAGAGATGTGAGTGAGGCGTGATCTGCCCGACCCGGCGCCGGCTGTCCACCCTGCTCAGGCCATGCCGCCGGCCATCCCACCGACGTGAACCACAGCTTCACCGTGGTCGGGACGTCTGCGGACTCGATACTTGCCCAGGAAGAGTCGGCTGGTCCGGTCCTGCCGATCATGCGGGCGTCTTCAGATGATGTCGTGCCCCGCGTCGGCCGGTCCAACCAGGAGCTGCAGGCCTTCACCACCAGCCTGAAACGGGATTCCCGGCACACCGACAGGGTGTGCTCCGGTCCGGCGACAGTCAACGAACCGACCGGTTTCTGTGAGACGTTCCAATCCTGCGGCGGCGCCGCCGGCACCGACACCGGGTGGGGCCGCGGGCAACCCGCAGAGTTCACCGACCTGCGGACGATCACCGTCGAATTGGGCACGTCGGAGTGAAACGACACTTCCCAATAGACGTGCCGGTGCACCTCGGCCTCACCCTGGCGCCGCTGCGCCACGGAGGCGGCGATCCCACCATCCGGGTCACGTCTTCGGAGGCTTCATGGGCAAGCCGCACACCCGACGGTCCCGGCGCTCTTCACATGACTTCCTCTGAGTCAGAAGTCACTGCCGAGGCGTGGGGACCGGGTGCAGAGTGGCTGCTGGAGCATGCACCCGGCCTGGTCGGTGCAGACGACGATCCACGGGCGTTCGACCCCCCGCCGGGGATCGTCGACCGACTGCACCGCCGCAACCTCGGGCTCCGCTGCGGCCGGTCCGGTCGGGTGTTCGAAGCGTTGCTGCCGGTCATTCTCGGCCAGGTGGTCGCCACCAAGGAGGCCCACAGCTCTTACCGCAGGTTGGTGGCCGCGTGGGGTGAACCGGCCCCGGGACCGACGGGGCTCATGCTGCAGCCGGAACCGGCCCGTATTGCCGCCGCCGCCTCCGAGGACTTTCACAGCTTCGGCATCGCCAGGAACAAGGCCGATACCATCCGGCGGGCAGCCCACCGAGCCCCGAGGCTCGAGGAAGCGGTGGCAATGACATCCGATGACGCCAGGCGGCGGCTCACCGCTCTGCGTGGGATCGGGGTGTGGAGCGCAGCCTTTGTGGCATGGGGTGCGTTGGGGGACGCCGACGCGGTGCCTTACGGCGATTACCACCTGCCCAATGCGGTGAGCTTCCTGCTGGCAGGAGAACCACGGGGCAACGACGGTCGCATGCGGCAGTTGCTGGAGCCGTATGCGCCTCATCGGGGACGGGTGGTACGGCTGGTCAAGGCGGCCGGGGTCAAGGCTCCCCGCTACGGCCCCAGACGCCCCCTGCGGTCGATAGAGCACATCTGAGATGGCCGGGGCCGGTGGTGGTTCGGGTGGCAGTGTGAGTAGCCCGGTGGGGCTGGGCTGAGACGCCGGGTTCTAGCTTCGGAACGAATAGATGCGATGAGGGAGATCCGATGGAGGCAGCCGCGGTAGGAGAGTTTCAGATCACCGTTGACTGTGCCAATCCAGACCGCATGGCCCGCTTCTGGGCGCAGGCGCTCGGATACGAACTCGAGGGTCCGCCGGTCCCGCATCAGTCCTGGAAGGAGTACTGGGTGAGCGTCGGGGTACCCGCAGACGAGGTCGAAGACGGATACGACTCGATTGTCGATCCCGGCGGCTGCCGGCCGCGGATCTGGTTTCAACAGGTTTCCGAGGCGAAAGCAGTGAAGAACCGCCTTCATTTCGACCTGCTGGCGGGCGGTGGCCGGCAGGTCTCTGTCGAGGAACGGAAACGGCGTGTCGGCGCCGAAGCGGCACGCCTTGTCGAGGCCGGGGCCGTACAGCGGCACATCATGGACTCTGCCGACTCCAACCACTATGCGTTGGCGATGGCCGATCCCGAGGGAAACGAATTCGACATCGTTTGAGCATCCGCCGAGGTTTACGGACGCTCCTCACGCGTCCTGGTTTACTGCAGCTTGATGTGCCCTGCCGGATGGTGAACCAGCCTGCAGGTTTCTACGAGCCTCAGCGGGCGGGAGGATTGCCGCCTTCGCCGTCTTCGTCCCCTACGGTCGCCCCGACTACGAGTGCCGCCGCCAACAGCACGAGGTTCTTGACGACGAACTCCCCGTCCACGGTCAGCTTGAGAGGGTTGCCGTGTTGGAAGGCCACGTCGGGAAGCACGATGAAGACGAGGAACGTGCCGATCATCTGGCCGACAAGAGCCAGCAGCACCACACGCAACCCGCGTCCCAATGCGAGGCCGATCCCGATGAGGATCTCGGCGATTCCCAGCAGCGGGACGAACCAGTTGGGGTCCACCCAATAGACGGTGTCGGCTACCAGATCGGCTACGGGGGAGACGTCCAGCGTCTTCAACGCCCCGAACCACACGAAGACAACCCCAAGGGCTATGCGAAGCAACGGGATGCTCCACCGCCGCAGCTGCGGCACCAGAAGCGCATCGACGCGCTCTACGAGAGGTTTCATGAGCCCAGTATGACGCTGCGTGGCGGCATCCCAGCCGGTCGCCGGGCCCGCTACGGTGAGGGAATGGTGCTCGCAGCTCGCACTCGTGGCTTGGGGACCGAGAACGCCTTCAAGATCCTCCACGACATCGCCACCTGCCGGGCTCGGGGCATCGACGTGGTGCCGCTCAACCTTGGTGAACCCGACTTCGACACTCCGGGTTTCATTGCCGATGCCGCCGTTGCGGAGATCAGGGCCGGCAACACCCACTACAGCGATCCGGCCGGCATCGCCCCTCTCCGGGAAGCCATCGCCGGACATGTTGCATCCAGTCGGGGCATTCCCATCGACCCCGAGCAGGTGGTGGTCACGGCGGGCGCCAAGCCCACCATCGGATATGCATTGCAGGCCTATGTCGAGCCCGGTGACGAGGTGATATATCCCAGCCCCGGGTTTCCCATCTACGAGTCCTGGGTCACCTACATGGGAGCCAAACCGGTGCCGCTGCAGCTGTCCGAAGACCGCGGGTTCACCTTCACCGCCGCCGACCTGGATCGGCTCATCACACCGGCGACCAAGCTGGTGATACTCAACTCACCGTCCAACCCCACCGGAGGCGTACTCTCCGAGCCCGACCTCGCCGGCATCGCGGCCGTCCTTGGCGCTCGCGGCGGACCCCCCATACGGGTCTATTCGGACGAGGTGTATGAGCATCTCGTCTTCGACGGGGAGGCACATCACAGCATTTCCTCCCAGCCCGAAATGGCGGCGATGACGGTGCTGGCCGGTGGGCATTCCAAAGGGTTTGCCATGACGGGCTGGCGGCTCGGTTTCGCGGTCCTTCCCACCAGGGCCGAGGCGCGTTTCTTCGAACAGCTCAACATCAACCTGTTCTCCTGCGTGCCGCCGTTCACCCAGCATGCAGGCGTGGCGGCGCTGACGGATCCCAGATCGGCGTCAGCCATCGCAGTCATGGTGGAGCAGCTGCAAACCCGCCGCGACTGGATGGTGGCGGCTCTCAACGACATTCCCGGCATCAGCTGCCTGCAGCCGAAAGGTGCCTTCTACACGTTTCCCAACGTCTCCGCCATGTGCCGCCACCTGGGGGTGCTGCAGGCATTCGACGCGCTGCCACCACAAGCCGCCGGCGATTGGACACCGGCAACCATGTTGCAGATGTTCCTGCTCTACCGTCACGGAGTTGCCACCATGGACCGGGCCTCGTTCGGCCGCATCGGGACGGCCGGCCAGCATTACCTGCGGCTTTCGTTCGCCGCCGGCATCGATGAGCTGCGCAAGGGTGTGGACCGGATAGGCCAAGCCGCCGCCGACATCACCGGCTTTGCCTCGTTCAACGAGGGCGAAGCGCCGTGGAGGCGTGCTACGGCCGGCAGCGGCGCCTCGCAGTAACCCTCCGGGCTGGGAAGATTCGGCGTGAGTGCCGTCACCGCGGTGGGGAACCGCTATCCACCGTTCGGCCGCTTCGTGTAGCTGCGGACCGGCCTCGCTGAGTCGTTCCGTCCGGGAGTCGTTCGCGTGGCGGCGATGACTGCTGAATCACGGGCTTCCGAGCGTAGAGTCGTGCTGATGGCAGCTTTCTGGCACCCGTTCTCGATGCTTGCAACAGTCGAGCAGCAGGGCGAACTGGTCATCGAATCGGGCAGGGGCTGCTGGGTGACGGCGGCTGACGGCATCCAGTTCCTCGATGCGACCGCTGCCTTGTGGTTCGCCAACGTCGGTTACGGCCGGGCAGATTTGGTTGAGGCCGCCACCCGCCAGATGGAGATGTTGGCGACGTATCACACTTTCGGTGATTTCGGTAATAGACCCGCAGCGGAGCTCGCCGAGCGAATCTCCTCATTTGCGCCAATGTCCGGAGGCAGCGTCTTCTTCACCAGCGGTGGTTCCGACGCCGTGGATACTGCATCCAAGCTGGCCCGGCGCTATTGGAGCTTGAGGGGGCGGCGATCGAAGACGGTGGTCGTCAGCCGGGACCGCTCCTACCACGGTATGCACGGGTTCGGCACTTCCTTGGCCGGCATTGCAGCGAACCGTGATGGATATGGCACCATCGTCGGCGACGTCGCGACTGTGGGATGGGCGGACTCCGCTGAGCTGGCAGCCGCCATCGACAGGCTCGACGCCGACAGAGTGGCCGCCTTCATCTGTGAGCCGGTGATCGGGGCCGGCGGGGTGCTCTTTCCTCCGGAAGGCTATCTCAAGGAGGCGCAGGAGCTGTGCCGGGACCGCGATGTGCTCTTCATTGCCGATGAGGTGGTCACCGGCTTCGGCAGGGCCGGCGACTGGTTTGCCTGCAACCGTCTCGGCCTGCAACCCGACCTGGTGGTCTTCGCCAAGGGGGTTACCTCCGGATATCTGCCACTGGGTGGCGTCATCGCTGCTCCGAATGTCGTCGATCCGTTTCGCGCTCCGGGTGTCATGTGGCGCCACGGCTACACCTATTCGGGTCATGCAACCGTCTGCGCGCTCGCCCTGGCAAACATCGGCATTCTGGAGGTGGAGAGGCTTGCAGCCCGGGCTGTGCATCTCGAGGAGCTGTTCGCGCAGACGCTGGGAAGCCTGGCCGGGCATGATGCCGTTTCCGAAGTCCGTACCGGTCTGGGGGCCCTGGCTGCGGTGCAGTTCCGCGACGACCTGTTAGCCGATCCCAGGCTGGCGGCCGTCGCTACGGCGGCGTCGCGGGAGGTGGGACTGCTGACGAGGATGCTCAGCGGAGGTGCATTGCAAGTGTCGCCGCCGCTGGTGATCAGTGACGCTGAGGTAGACGAGATGGTGGGCCGTTTCAGCGCTGCCCTCGACCTCACCCTGGCCAGGATGTCGTGAGGACCACACCGATCTGGGGCGATGATCATCAACCACCCGCGGATCTCACCACAGTCGACCCACCGGGGTGGGCGGAGCTTTGCGGTGGTAGGGGCCGGAATCACCCGGCGGTCGCATGTCCGGCGCCTCGCCATGCCGGCACGTCGGCAGCCGTCTTCAACTCCGGCACCTTTGGAGCGGGGGTGTCCAACTTCAACTGCGGGGTGACCCTCTCCGGCCTGAAACTCGACGTCAGAGATGTGTATCTCAGATACGGAGAGCGGCGTGGCCGGGAGATGTTTGCAGCAGACAACGGGGCGGTCATCTGGTGGGACGTGTCGTCGGCGAAGACCGTATCTCATGCGACTTCGAACACTCCGACAGCCGACCGCATCGGTCGATGACGCTGCGGCGGCGGGCCGTCCTGGAGGTCGAGGAGCTGCATCGGTTCTTCTCCGTCTGGTTCGCAGGAACGGTGGCGAAGACGGAACCTGTCTTCGCCCGGCTCGACTTGGTGTTGGCGCCTTCATTCCAAATGGTGTCTCTCCAAGGGCGGCGGCGCGGCCGCGAGCAGGTGGTTGAGGAGATACGTGAGGCCCATGGTGTCGGGGCGACGGCCGTCTGGGTGGAATCCGCAGAGGCGACGCAGCTGGGAGAGGGTTTGGTGGTGGTCGTCTACGAGGAATGGCAGGACCGGGGCGAGGGAGCCGCAGGCCGGCTTTCCACGGCTGTGATGCGTCACATGCCGGCACTTCCCAACGAGGTGCAGTGGCTCCACCTGCACGAGACCCCACTGGTGTGAACACCCACCCGGCGCGTCGGCGACACCGCGCCGGTTGCGATATCCGGCCGCGCCGGCGCCGGGCTACGCTCCCCGGTGATGGATGGGACAACGATTCCGCACAAGATCCAGCGCAACGGCCAGCGGCTGGCAACGAGCCCCGCCTACTTCGAGCGTAACGAGGACGGCTGGCAGGCGACCAGCTGGAGCCGGTACGCCGGGCAGGTGAAACGTGCCGCCAAAGCGCTCATCGCCCTCGGCATGGGAGAGGGAGAGCCGGTGACCATCCTCGGGTTCAACCGGCCCGAGTGGGTGATCATGGACACCGCGGCTATGACCGCCGGCGGCGTTCCCGCCGGTATCTACGCCACTTCATCGCCCGACGAATGCGCCTACATCCTCAACCATTCGGAGGCCGAGGTGATCCTCGTCGAAAACGAGGAACAATGGCGCAAAGTGGTGTCGAAGAGATCTGAGCTGCCCCATCTGAGATGGGTCGTGACGATGCACGGCGCCGCCGTCACCGACGCGCAGACTCTTTCGTGGGATGACTTCATGGCACGAGGAGGCGACATCGACGACACGGTGCTTCGCAGCCGTATGGACCGGCTGTCACCCGACCGGCTGGGGACGATGATCTACACATCGGGCACCACCGGGCCGCCGAAAGCGGTGATGCTGTCCCACGACAACCTGGCGTGGACCGCCCAGCAGGCCGCCGACATGGTTCACATGTCCCCCGGCGACAGGGTGCTCAGCTATCTGCCGCTGTCGCACATCGCCGAGCAGGTGTTCACCATCCACGGCGCCGCTACCAGCGGCTATGCGGTGTACTACGCCCGCAGCATCGAACAGCTGCGCGACGACCTCCAGGAGGTGCGTCCCACGATCTTCTTCGGGGTGCCCCGGGTGTGGGAGAAGATGGCGGCCGGCATAACCGAGGAGCTGGGCAAGGCGAGCGGAGTCAGAGCAAGGTTGGCGTCGGCGGCAATGAAAGTGGCTCGGAAGGCAACCGACCACCACAACAGGGGTGTCACGGCGCCGCTGGTGACCCGTCTGCAACACGGCCTGTTCTCGAAGCTGGTGTACTCCAAGGTGAAGGCGGCGATCGGGCTCGACGACTGCAGGGCGGCTGTGAGCGGCGCCGCCCCCATCGCGGTGGAGGTGCTGGAACTGTTCGCCTCCTTCGACCTACCCATACATGAGGTCTACGGCCAGTCGGAGGACACCGGGCCGACCAGCTTCAACCAGCCGGGGCGGACGAGGTTCGGCACCGTCGGCCCCGCCTACCCGGGAGTGGAGATCCGCATTGCCGACGACGGCGAGGTGCTGGTCCGGGGACGTAACGTGTTCATGGGCTACTACAAGGATCCGGAGGCGACCGCAGCGACTCTGGCCGACGGCTGGCTTCATTCGGGTGACCTCGGCGAGTTCGACGACGACGACTATCTCACCATCACCGGGCGTAAGAAAGACATCATCATCACCGCCGGCGGCAAGAACGTGGCACCCAAGCTCATCGAAGGTGGTCTCAAGAACGACCCGCTGATCTCCGAGGCGGTGGTGATAGGGGACCGCCGCCGCTACCTGACTGCGCTCATCGCCCTCGACGCCGAGATGGCGGCCAAGTTTCTCGCCGCTGAGGGTGTGGATGGCCCGGCGCATCTGGCGGAGCCCGTCCTGGAGGCTGTACAGGCGGCGGTCGATACGGTCAACGGTGGGTTGGCACGCGTCGAGCAGGTGAAGATGTTCACCATCCTGCCTCGGGAGCTTTCGATAGCCGAAGGTGAGTTGACGCCGACTCTCAAAGTGAAGCGCAGCGTCGTCAATCAGCGTTTCGGCGATCTCATCGAAGCGATGTACTCCTCCGAGGAGTGAGGCAGCCGCCCTCAGGCCGGTTCGTCCTCGGACTCTTCGACTATCAGATGCGTCAGCGACTTGTCGAGACGCCGTTCGGCGGTCTCCTCGTCGATTGTGAGCGCCAGGCGCAGCTCGCTGGTGAGGATCAGCCGTGCCTTGGCGATCATGCGCTTCAAAGCGGGGCCCAGAGGCTTGGACTGCTGGGCATAGGTGAGGTCGCGTACCACCTCGGCGACGAGGTATATGTCGCCGCTGGCCATCTTGTCCTGCAGCAGCTTGAACCATCGTGCCCAGGTGGCGTCGGCGTCGACGGGGTCAGATCGCAGCACCTGGAAAACCTTGCGCGCCGCATTCTTCGAGATGACCGGGCGCAACCCGATATCGGATACCTTGGCGACGGGAACCATGACGGTGAGCTGCTGGGTGAGGATCTCGAGAACGAAATACTCCTGTTTGACTCCCGCGACCGTGGCCTTTCTCCGTTTGACGATCTTGGCGGCACCGTGTTGGGGGTGCACCACCTTGTCGTAGACCCGGAACCCGGATTTGGGACGGGCACGCTTCTTACTCGCGCCGGCTTTGCCGGGCGGGGTCTTGGAAGCCGCAGCGGGCTTCTTCGGAGGGGTCTTCTTCGTGCGCGACGTCATGTGCCTTGGTGCCGGGAGAGAGAGATTGTATCACCGGGCAGGCGTTGCCCCGGCCGGCTCGCTGTGGCTATGTGGCCGTCCGCGGTGCGGGCAGGCGGGCGGTCTCGGTAGCCAGTCGGCGCATCCGCCGGGCTCGCAGTGAACTGAGATCCGACCAGGTTGCCCTCCACCTCCAGTTCCCTTCGGCGATTCCGGGGAAGTTCATGCGGGCTTCAGAGCCAAGGCCGGCAACGTCTTGAGCCGGGGCGATGGCGCAGCCTGCCGCGGATCGCCATGCGGCTTCGATGAGATCCCGGGCGATGTCGCTTCCGTCGACACCCAGGTAGGAACATGCGAATGTCCTCTCCTCCGCCGACGCCGTGTCCCACCAGCCGGAAGTGGTGTCGTTGTCGTGAGTGCCGGTGTAGGCAACGCAGTTGGCCTGATAGCGGTGAGGGAGGGAGTCGTTTTCAGGACCGTCGGCGAACGCAGTCTGCAGGATCTTCATTCCGGGCAGACCGAGCCGGTCGCGCAGTTCGGGAACGCGAGGGTCGTGCTCACCGAGGTCTTCGGCGATGATGGGGAGGTCTCCGAGGGCGGCTCTCACCGCGGAGAAGAAGCGCATGCCCGGTCCGTCCACCCAGGTGCCTTCCACCGCGTTGTCGGCACCGGCGGGTATCTCCCAGTAGTTGACGAATCCTCGGAAATGGTCGATGCGCACAACATCGACCATTCGCAGCACGGCGCGCAGTCGCGACATCCACCATGCGTAGCCTTCGGTGTCATGGTTCCGCCACCGGTAGAGGGGGTTTCCCCACAGCTGGCCGGTGTCGGAGAACAGGTCAGGGGGAACACCAGCGACGACCGTAGGACGGCCGGCTTCGTCGAGGACGAACAAGTCGGGGCGGGTCCACACGTCGGCAGAGTCGTGGGCAGCGAAGATCGGGATGTCGCCGATGATGCGGATAGAGCGATGTGCAGCCGCGGCCCGCAGGCGCTGCCATTGGCGGTAGAAGATGAACTGGCGAAACGCGTGCCGGTCCCGCAAGTCGGTTAGGCCGTCGTCGACTGCCGCCATGGCATCGGGGAGGCGTCTGCGCAGCGGCAGCGGCCATTGATGCCACGGAGCACCGTCATGGCGATCCTTGAGTGCCATGAAACGGGTGAAGTCGTCGAGCCACCACGCCTCGCGGCGGGTGAATGCATCCAACCGACCTTCCATGCCCGGCGGTCCGGCACCCGACCGTAACCGGCTGTGAGCAGTGTCGATGAGGTCGGTCTTCCAGGGAATCACCGTCGCGTAGTCGACTTGGGAGTCTTCCCATGAGGGGTGTGCTGCCACTTCGTCTTCACCGAGAAGCCCGCTATCGATGAGGTCGCCGAGGTCGATCAGATAGGGGTTCCCGGCGAAGGAGGAGAACGACTGATACGGGGAGTCGGCGAACCCGGTGGGTCCCAGCGGAAGCACCTGCCACCATCCACAGCCGGCAGCAACCAGCCAATCCAGGAAGTCAACCGCGTCGGCACCCAGCTCACCGATGCCGCGATTCCCTGGAATCGACGTGGCGTGGAGAAGGATGCCGCCGTGCACGTCGGGGGACGCTACCTGCTAGAGCTGGGCAGCTGCCTGCTCCTCTGCTTCGCCGTCGCTGTCGTCGGGATGCGCGGGTCGCAGCGAAGAGATGCTGGACCTGACGTCGCCGCTGGCATCGTCACCGATCCGTGGAAGCTTGGCAGACCGCCGCGAGTAGTAGCTCTTCTTGGCAGGGTCGACAGCGGCGTCTTCCTCGTCGGCGGGGACTGTCGTCCCGGCTTCCTCAGGCAGTATCTCGTCGGCGGGGGGCTGCTCCTGCACATCTGCGAGCAGCTCCGCCAATGCCGAGGTGAGAGGCGCCAACTCGTCCAATGCGTTCCGTGTTGTCTGCTCGAGGGCGGTTTGAGTGTCGGCTGCGATGGCGTGCAGCTCGTGAAGCCTCTGAACAACCTCCCAGTTCTCCCGACGGGCGGTCTCGGCCACCGCAGAGGCCGCCGCCCGGCTCTGGTCGGCGAGTGCCTCACCTTCCTCCTTTATGTCAGTGATGATCTGGATGGCTTCCCGGCGAGCGTCGGATACTGTGCGGTCCGCCTCTTCGCCGGTGGTGGCCACGATCCGTTCGGCTTCCTCACGGGCCTCGTCGAGGGCTTTGCCTGCCTCCTCGTTGGCATCGGTGAGGGTCTTGAACGCTTCGTAGCGGGCGTCGGCAATCAGCTTGTCGGCTTCCTCCTTGGCGGCGTCGAGAATCTCGTCTTTGGTACGGGTGGCGGCAAGGAAGGTCATTTTGACTGCCTCTTCGGCTTCGGAGGCGGCGGTGAGGGCTTCCTCCAGCTCGGAGATTCGGGCGCGCAGGCTTTCAGCCTCGGTAACCGATTCCACGAGCGCCGCGTCGACCTGTGCCGGGTCGTAGCCGCGGCGGCCGATGGCGAAGTGATGCTTTTCGGAAGGCATGGACACCTCGTGGCTGGTGGCCTTCGCCTCCCCGTCTGTAGCCATGGAGACTGTAACGGCAACTACGGAGAGTAGTCAACTGTTTTCTCGACGGCTTCGAGAATCCCCGCAGCCCGCCCTGCCTCCAAGGCGTCTACGGCTGCGATGCGGCGGAGCCATGAAGCGACGACTCTGCGGTGGGCGTGACGGGCTTCCTCGACCTCTGCAGCTCCGGTGAGCAGATCGCGGTGTGCCGCGAGGCGGACCCCGGTGTGGAACATCTCTTTGGACACGGCTTCGCGGCTTCGGATCCTGCGCTGCAACACGAGTTGGCGTCCCAGGTCGAAGGCCGACGACATGAGGTCGGCCTCGTCGACGGTGTCCGAGCCCATTGCGACGAGTGCATCGGCGACGATGCCGTAAGCCTCGAGGAACGGCAGCAGCACGACATGGGACGTGAAAGGGCGGAAGCTGGCAACCATGGCGGCCAGGTCCCGGTCGGCGAGGTGCCGCTCCCATTGGGGATCTTTGAGGCCGAACTCCTCGGTGATCCGGCGTACGAACCGGGACCGGGGTGCGAAGAAGAATTCGAATTTGAGCAGGTCCCGTAGCTGCAAAGCCTCGTCGATGAACGTCCTCACCTTGTCCGACCGGTCGCTCTGGGCGGCGGCAACCATGGCGAGTTCGGTGATGGCCGACTCGACGAAGAAGTGGATCACCGTGTTGCGGTAGTAGGAGGCGGCGAGGTGTTGCTGCGACGAGATGCCGTAGACGACCTCCCGGCCGCCCGCATAGCGAGAAACCACACGGTGTTCGACAAGGGCGTCGAGTGCGGCCTGCACACCCCGGGGAGTGTTGAGATCGGTGGCAGACGTCACCGGCAGGGAGCGGCGCTGGGTGAATTCGAGGTACGGCTCGACGGCGGTGACGGTTTCGGACAATGTCAGTGAACGGTCGCCGGCTGCCAGCAACGCCATGGTGACCAGGCTGATTGGCGTCACCGGGGTCACTTCGTTGATGCGGGTGGCAACTTCGAAGGCGAGTTTGGGGACATCGTCGGGCATGTCGTCTGCGAGGCTCAGGGGCCGTCCGAAGCGGACGTGAATTGCTCCCCAGCGGCGGCGCAGCTTGCTTATGAAGCTCACCAGTTCGCGGATTGACTCCCTCGCCTTGGGAACGCCGGCCTGCTCGGCGGCGTAGGCCCCGACGTCCTGTATCTGGTCGTATGCGATCGACACCGGTACCAGCATCACGTCGTCGACGGCGCCTTCCTTCCAGGCGTCGACAACGTATGAAAGGAGCCCGTAGCGGGGCTCTCGCAGCTTGCCTGAACGGGATCGGCCACCTTCGACGTACCACTCCAGGCTGAAGCGTTTCCCAAGCAGATAACGCAGGTACGCCCGCAGGGTCAGTTTGTAGGCCTCGTCGTCTTTGAACGTTCGGCGGATGAAGAACACGCCTGCGCGGCGCACGATTGGCCCGACGGGAAAGAAGTTCAGGTTGATGCCGCCGGCGGTGTGGGTTGGTGGCAGGTCGTTCTCATACAGCAGGTAGTGCAGCACCAGGTGATCGAGGTTCGACTTGTGGCTGGGAAGGAAGACGAGTGGGCGGTCGCTGCCGGTCTTGCAAATGGCCGCCAGCTCGTCTTTCGAGTAGCGGATGCGGGTGCCGTAGCTCGGTTCGAGCAGGATCCTGGTGGCGTTGGCCACCAGATCGATCACATACGGGGAGTGGGTGGCGGCGATTTCCCGCAGGCCGGTTCGGACCCGGCGGCTGGTTTCCTCCATCGCCTCACCGGTTGCGGCTGCCAGCCGGCTCATCTCGCGTGTCAGCCGGCGGCGGCTCAACAGGTCTCGTTCCAGGAATCGGGGAACCTTGTAGCGGCTACCCCGGACGCGCCGTTCTGCCCTCTCCAGTGCAAGGGCGGCACGCAGGGCGACGAATTCGGGGAGTGGTATGCCGTGGGGGTCGGGACCGTCGGGTGATTGCCAGGCGGTACGCATCTCGCTGAGCCGGGCCGGCGCGGCGACAACCACCCGCGCTCGGTCGGGCCGGCTGTGGAGAATCAGTCGCTGGCGCAGGGGGCCGGGGTCCCGCGGGTCGCCGACGGTGAGCAGGTCGCGCAGGCGGGGTGCCCTTCCATGGTGGCGCTCGGGGGCCATCCAGGCGATGCGAAGCGGCAGGAACAGCGGGTCGTCGGTGGCGGTGTCCACCCGGGCGGCCAGTCGCGGAGACACTGCGCCGTGGTTCGAGCGCTGTTTGAGGCGGTACACCTCAACGTGTGCGTCTGCGGGTTTCGTGGCGGCAATCCAGTTGCGGAGGAGTGTTTCTTCGGGGGCGGTTGAGCCGTCCAGGAGCACCACGGTCGTCTGACCGCTGGAAGCCGGCCAGTCAAACCGGGCAGAGTCGATAGGCGTGTTCAGAGGGCGATTGTATGAGCGGATGCGGCCGCCGGCTGCTTGCAGATGAGACCTGGCCTACCGGGCGTGTCGGCAGCCGGGTAGTCGGATTCGTCGGGTCGGCCGGGTTGGCGGAGCCGGCACGCCGTTCGGCTGATCAGCCGGCGCGACCTGCAGATGCCGCCACCAGCGCCGAGATTCCCCGAACCGGTTTCAGACTGCTCGAGGTGGGGAACGGGCCGTCACGGCCGAGGAGGTCTTCCAATGTGACTCCCCGCGCCAGGTCGTGGTTGCAGTGCTTCTCGCACTTGCGATACGGGTCGAAGGTGAAGTCGATCTCCACAGAAGGTGATATCGGGAGGCCCCGGGGTTGGGCTGAGGCTTTCCCCTGCCCGGCTCGGGTTCAGTCCCAGCCCAGTTCTTCGAGGCGCTGGTCCCCGATGCCCAGATGGTGGGCCACCTCATGCAGCACCGTGCGTCGTATCTCGCGCCGCAGCTCACTGCGCGACAGTCCGAGCGCCAGGTGCGGTTCGCGGAAGATGACGATACGGTCGGGGAGGAACCCCGAATACTCGTTGCCCCGCTCGGCGAGCGACACTCCCTCGTAGATGCCGAGGATCCCTCTCCCGTCGGGGTCCTGGTCGGTGGTGGGACGGTTTTCGACCACCACGTGGAGGTTTTCGACTGCGTCGACGACCCATGCGGGCAGATCGTCGAGGGCGTCGTCGACGATCCGGTCGAATTGGGCGGGCCGCATGGCAGGGCAGCGTAGGCGGCACCGTTCGGATTGCCACCGGGAAGGGCGGCTGTTGTGTCAGCATCGGTCTATGGACTCGGCCGGTTCTACGGTTCCCGCCACCCGCTACATCCCCGCCGGACATGTTCTCGAGGAGATGGCCCGGTTCGGTGAGGAGAGGATCGGCGGCCTGTCGGCGTGGCAGGTGCTGGTGCTTGCCGCCATGGGCGGGGCGTTCATAACCGCCGGGGCGCTGTTCGCCACACTTCTGGCGGTGGGACACACCACCGCCGGAGTGGTGGTGCTTGTGGAGGGGATGGGTTTTTCCGCAGGGTTCTTCTTCGTTGTCCTCTCGGAGGCGGTGCTTTTCACCGAGGCCAACGTTGTGCTGCCGGCGACGATGCTGGAGCGGAAGGCTTTTGCCGGCAGGATGCTGCGGTTCTGGCTGCTGGCCTTCGTCGGCAATCTGGCGGGGGCGATCGTCGTCGGCTGGCTGATCCGTGAGGCGCAGGTGTATCCGCATGCAGTCGACGAGGTGCTGGGGGAGATCGTGGACCGCAAGATGGCCTATCGGGATGCCGGAGGTGTGGACTCGTGGATGCGTGCGGTGCTTTCGGGGGCGCTGGCCAACTGGCTGATCGGCATGGCGGCCTTCTTCGCCACCATGGCTCGCAGCATCATCGGCAAGTACATACCGGTGTTTCTCGCAGTGACGCTGTTCGTGGCGGCCAACTTCCAGCATTCGCCTGCCAACATGGGGTTTTTCTCCCTGGCGATCGCCAACGGGGGAGGGCCCGGCTGGGGGGCGGCGCTGGGCTGGAACCTGGTCCCGGCTGGCATAGGCAACGTTCTCGGCGGGGCCTTGCTGGTGGCGGTTCCCTTCTGGTACGCCTTGCGGCCCCGGCGGGCCGGATGACCGCCCCGGTACACTTCCGCCCCTCGGGGCGCTTAGCTCAGCGGGAGAGCGCTGCCTTCACACGGCAGAGGCCACTGGTTCGATCCCAGTAGCGCCCACCACACGAAAACCCTGGTAGACGGGGGTTTCCGCGCGCTTAGAGCGCTCCCTTCGTGTGGGCGCGTGTGTAACTCCCTTCCCGCCGATCAAATAGAAAGAGTCTACGAGGCCTTCGAGTTCGGGGCTATT
>CAZIEQ010000023.1:0-15670 GCA_964538725.1 uncultured Acidimicrobiia bacterium
CAGCTTCTACGTCTCTCACAAGCTGTAGCAGAGCGAGGAGCTGTGCGACCGGGTGACGGTGATGCGCCGCGGCAAGGTCGTGGGCGGTGCCGACATGCCGATACCTGCAGACCGGCTGGTAGAGATGATGTTCGGTGAGGTCATCGTTGCCGGTGAACGCCCGACGGCAACCGTCGGCGGCCCCTGCCTGGAAGTCAACGACGTCACCCTGTCCGAGCGGCTCATCACCGTCGAGGAATTGTCGCTGCAGGTCAACTCGGGTGAGATCCTCGGCCTCGCCGGACTCGAGGGGAGCGGCCAGCGATCCCTGCTGCGGGCCTGTGCCGGACTGCTCAAGCCGACCCGGGGTGACATCAGCATCGGTGGCAGGGCGATGGGGCGGCAGCACTACCGCAGGTTTCTCGACGCCGGCGTGCATTTCCTCCCCGCAGGCCGGCTCGAAGAGGGTCTGGTGGAGGGTCTCACCATCACCGAGCATTTCGAGCTGGTGTCGGGCCGCGACTCGTTCTTCGTGGATTGGGACGGTGCAGAAGCCGACGCGACGCACAAGGTCAGCGACCATTTCATCAAGGGCACACCGGCGTCGACCGCGGAGTCCCTCTCGGGGGGCAACCAGCAGCGTTTGCTGTTGGCAATGATGCCCCCCGACATCACGCTGCTGCTGATGGAACATCCCACAAGGGGCCTCGACATCGAGTCGGCGGAATGGGTGTGGGGCCGGCTGCTGGAACGTCGTGACCACGGGACCGGCATCGTGTTCGCCTCAGCCGACCTCGACGAGCTGCTCCGCTACAGCGATCGCATAGCGGTGTTCTTCTCAGGGCGTGTCCTCAAGGTGGTTGACGCGGCCACCACCACTCCTGAAGAGCTGGGCTATCTCATCGGCGGGAAGGAGCCGGCGCAGTGAGCGAGCTGTGGCGCCGCTACCGCACCGGCGTGATCTCGGTCGGCCTTGCCTTCGCGGTCACCATTCTGCTGTTGCTGGTGGTGGACGCTCCGCCATTTGAGGCACTGCGGCTCCTCTGGGATGGCTCCTTCGGGTCGAGCAACAAGATCTCCGACACATTCATGGCGTGGGTGCCGCTCGTGCTGTCGGCGGCAGGTCTCATCATCACCTTCCAGGCCGGACTGTGGAACATCGGTGTCGAGGGACAGATCATCATGGGGGCGATCGGGGCTTCGTGGGTGGCGCGTACCGTGGGCGGTCCGTCGGCGGTGGTGGTCACCGGTACCATCATCGGAGGAGCAGTCTTCGGCGCGTTGTGGGCTTTGATTCCCGGATATCTGCGTACCCGCTTCGGGGTTCATGAGATCTTTTCGGGGGTTGCCCTGTTCTTCGTGGCGGGTGCCACCGCCGTCTACCTGATCATCGGCCCGTGGTCCCGCGTCGGCATCGCATCGACAAGCGGAACCGACCTGTTCCCCTCCAAGGCCTGGCTGCCGACCATCGGGAGCATCCGCCTGTCTCCTGTGGCCGTGGCCGTCGCCGTCGCCGCCGTGGTGGCCGTGTACTTCCTGATGAGGGGAACCCGCTACGGGCTGCGCCTCAAGGCAGTCGGTCGCAGCCTCGACAGCGCCTTCCTCATGGGAATCCCCACCCGCCGCTACATGCTGTCGGCCTTCGCATTGTGCGGTGCACTCGGTGGTATTGCCGGCACGGTGCAGGCGACCGGGTTCCACCACAAGCTGGTGCCGTCCATCTCCGGCGCCTACGGATTCCTCGGCATTCTCGTCGTGCTGCTGGCCGGGTTTCGGGCGGCATGGATAGCCCCGATTGCCCTGTTCTTCGCCGCCATCCAGGTGGGAAGCACTCAGCTCTCGCTGCGGCTTTCAATCGATTCCTCACTGGCAGGAGTCGTCCAGGGGGTCCTCGTCCTCTTCATACTGCTGGCCGGAGGCTGGCAGGCACGCCGGCTACGCCTCACCGCCGACCGCATCGCGGACAACACGACCGCACCGGCGGCGGGAGGCTGAGGTGGAGGAAACCCTCGCCGGCATCGTCGCGGCCGCCACACCCCTGGTCTATGCCACCATCGGGGAGACGATCAGTGAGAAGGCCGGGGTCGTCAACCTGTCGCTGGACGGCAGCATCATGTTGTCGGCGATGACGGGTTTCGCAGCAGCCTTCGTCAGCGGCAATGTGCTCGTCGGGTTTCTCGCCGCCGTCGGTGTCTCGGTTGCGATTGCGGCCCTCATCGCATTCGCCAGTATCGAGTTGAAACTGAACCAGATCGCCGTCGGTTTCGTGATGTTCCTGCTGGCCAAGCAGCTTGCCTTGTTTCTCGGTGACTCATACGTAGGGCAGGCAGGGCCGAAGGTCCCGGCCTGGGACATACCCGGGCTGTCGGACATCCCGTTCGTCGGCACAGTGTTCTTCTCGCACAACATCTCGGTTTACGGAAGCTTCGTCGTGATCGTGGCGGCGTATCTGTTCATCTACAAGACCCGGCGCGGCCTGGAGTTGCAGGGAATCGGGGAGCGGCCCGAGGCCGCCTTCGCCCGCGGGGTTGCGGTGAACAAGCTCCGTTACGTGTACGCCATCATCGGAGGCGCCCTGGTTGGGACCGCCGGGGCTGCGGTGTCGCTCGACCAGATAGCAGGATGGCGGGAGAACCTGACTCTCAACCTGGGTTGGATCGCCCTCGCGTTCGTCATCTTCGGGGGATGGCACCCATACCGGGTCGCCCTCGCGTGCTTCACCTACCGGGGCCTGCTCTTCGTCGCCGGGGAGTTCCAGGAGGAGCTGCCCGATTTCGTCCAGATCCTCACTCAGCTTCCGTTCCTGCTGATGATCATGATGCTCACAGTGATCAACACAGACTGGTTCCACAGGCTGGGAGACCGGTTACCCCGTTGGCGCAACTTTCTCGGCAGTGACGCTCCCAACGCCCTCGGCACCGTATTCGAGCGGGAGTGAAACCCGCCGTTCGTCAGCCGGCAGACGGCAAGTCCCATTCGGCCACGTATGCGTCGAGTTCGTCGACTAGTGCCGCCTTCTCCCCTTCGCTGAGGAAAGACGCCTCCAGCGAGTTGCGGGCCAGCCGGTACATGTAGTCGTGGCTCAGGTCGAGGGCAGCGGCGACGGCGAGATAGTTGTCGACCACATAGCCTCCGAAATACGCCGGGTCGTCGGAATTCACAGTCGCCTTGACCCCCCTGTCGAGCAGGCGTTTCAGATTGTGGCTTCCCAGATCTGCAACCACCCGCAACTCGAGATTGGAAAGTGGGCACATCGTCAGCGGAACCTGAGCTGCGACCAGCCTGTCCACTAACGCGTCGTCGTCCTCGCAGCGCACCCCGTGGTCGATGCGCTCCGCGCCGAGAATGTCGAGAGCTCCGGCTATGTAATCGGAGGGGCCTTCTTCACCGGCGTGGGCCACGGCCCGCATGCCGGCCTCATGAGCGATGCGGTATGCGTCGGCGAACAGCTCCGGCGGGTTGCCCACTTCCGATGAATCCAGCCCTACGGCGAGTATCTGCTCGCGGTACGGCATCGCCGCCGTCAGCGTGGCCACCGCCGCCTGCGGCGGCTGATGACGCAGGAAACACAGGATCAGTGCCGACGAGATACCGAGACGATCCACGGCCGACTGCTGGGCACGGTGGAACCCTCTCATGAACACGTCGTAGTCGAGTCCCCGCTCCGTGTGGGTCTGTGGGTCGAAGAACACCTCGGCTCTGCGCACCCCGTCGGCTGCCGCTCGCTGCAGGTAGGCCCACATCAGATCGTGGAAATCGTCTTCAGTCTGCAACACCGACGCACCTCGGTAGTAGATGTCGAGAAACGACTGCAGGTTCGTGAATTCGTATGCAGCTTTGACTTCGGCCACGGTCTCGTACGGCAAGGTGATGGCGTTGCGCGCAGCCACGTCGAACATCATCTCCGGTTCGAGCGTGCCTTCGATGTGCAGATGGAGCTCGGCCTTGGGAAGGCCGCGAACGAAGGATTCGAAGGAAGCGTCCATTCCACAATTCAAGTCGACGCCGGCGCACTGTGCGTGCTGGGCTGCCACCTGTGCAGGCGGCGCGTAGGCTCCGACGATGGCCCGATCCATCACGTCGAACCCCCGCCCGACCAATCGTCTCGTTCTCCGCCCTTTCCGGCGACGGGACGTCGACCCGGTCGTAGAGGCGGTGCGGTCGTCGCTCTCCGAACTCATGCTGTGGCTGCCGTGGGCACACCCTGGGTATGGGCGCCTCGACGCCCTTCACTTCATCCGGGAATCGGCAGCGGCGTGGACCGAAGGTCGGGCCTTCGACTTCACGATCAGACGTCTCGACCGGCCCGAACGTCATCTGGGCAATATCTCGCTGTGGTTCACATCGCGTGCGTCGGGAACCGGAGAGATGGG
The DNA here is from genome assembly GCA_964538725.1 of uncultured Acidimicrobiia bacterium. GTDB lineage: Bacteria > Actinomycetota > Acidimicrobiia > Spongiisociales > JAOTWH01 > CAZIEQ01. Next base: position 4,353 of record CAZIEQ010000023.1, read on the forward strand.
CTACTGGGTGCGCAGCGACGAGACCGGGAGCGGTTTCGCCACCGAAGCCGCCATCGCCATCTTGCAGGTGGCCTTCGACGAGCTGGACATGCACCGGGTGGCGCTGCGCATCGCCATCGGCAACTCGGCCAGCGAGACGATCGCCACCAGGCTCGGTTTCGTCAAGGAAGGTTTGCTGCGCGACGAGCTGAGGGTCCACGGCAAGTGGATGGACCACTCCATCTGGGGCATCCTCGAGCCCGAATACCGCACCCTGGAACCCGGCTACAGGGATGCCGACTGGGCGTGAATTGGAAACCGGGGTCTGCGTTTCAGACTTGCCCTGCGGCTCTGGGGCGGTATGCCAACCGCGGACCGGTGAGCATCGCCGGCTGACGGCTCTATGTGAACCGGCTTTGCTCCGGTGAGTCGCCACCGTCTACGCGGCGGCAAAACAGGAGAGGTCTCAGTCGGCAGAAACCCCGTAGCTGGCAAAGAGACGGTCGGCGATTCCCCGGCAGCGGTCGATCGTTTCGCAGTAGCCAGAGTCGGTTTCGGCTTCACCGTATGCGGCCAGCAGATCGTCCAGATCGGCGTTGGTGATCAGAGCATCCGCCATGTTGAACAGCACATTGTCTTCCTTGAGGATGTGGCTCCGCAGCAGTTCGAGGAAGGCATCGCCGTGTTCGAGGACGGTTGCCATGGCAGCAGCGTCGCCGCGGTTCGCGGTCTCCATGTGATCGGCCATGGCGCGCACATGGCCGCGCCCCAGTTCGTGCTCGTAGAGCATCATGCCGATGGGACCGCCCTCCTTGGGAACCCCCTTCGCTTGCATGCGGGGAAAGAGCCGATCCTCCTCCTTCATGTGATGACACCGGTCGGCGTACCCTCTGAAGAACTCGACCAACGGAGCAAACTCCTCTGTCGTTACGCGCTCCTCGCTGCGGGCTCGAGAGACGGCTATCTCCAGGCAGGCGAGCATCTTCAGTATCACCTGATGCTCGTCACGCAGGCAGCGAGTGGCGTCCATGGGGATCCTTTCCGGGGGAGTCGTGATCGTACTGCGAACAGGGAACCGCACTGCATGGCGTCGTTTCTACGCCTCCTGCGGTATCTCCCCACCAGCACGCGCAAGGCGATGTTCCTCGGAGTGCGCAACAAGCTCGACTTTCCACTCCGCGGCGTTGGCTCATGACCTGAAGAACGTCGCCCACCGGGTCTACGTGTACGAGGTTCCGGCGCCACCCGGGGCCGGGAGACGTGCGGCCGCGACGGCCGCCGCCGAGTCGGGGCTACGGCCGCTGCTGGTGTGGAAGGACGAGTAGCCGGAGGCCGGTGCCATCCGCGAGCCGGATTCGGAGAGGTGACGGGGGATTGGAAACAGAGAGAGGGGCCGTCGAAGACGGCCCCTCATCACGCAATCAGTAGCCGGAGGAGCTACATCATGTCCATGCCGCCGCCCATGCCGCCTCCGCCGGGCATGGGAGGTGGCGTATCTTCCTTGATCTCGGCGATGAGAGCCTCGGTCGTGATGACCAGGGCGGCGACCGACGCCGCATTCTGCAACGTCGAGCGGGTCACCTTCGCCGGGTCGATCACCCCGGCACCAAGCAGGTCTTCATAGTCGCCGGACATGGCGTTGAAGCCCGTCGGGCCTTCCAGTTTGCGGACCCCGTCGACAACGACTCCACCTTCGAAGCCGGCATTCTCGGCGATCTGCCGCAGCGGAGTTGCCAACGCCTTGCGCACCAGGTTGCGACCCGCCTTGACGTCGTCGCTGCCACCGCGGAGCTTGGATATGGCTTCCTCCGCCCTCACCAATGCCACGCCGCCGCCGGGAACGATGCCTTCCTCGACCGCTGCCCTGGTTGCCTGGATGGCATCCTCGATGCGGTGCTTCTTCTCCTTGAGCTCCACCTCGGTGGCGGCACCGACCTTGATGACGGCCACGCCGCCGGCCAGCTTGGCCAGGCGTTCGGACAGTTTCTCCCGATCCCAGTCGGAGTCGGTATTGTCGATCTCCTTGCGGATCTGAGCGATCCTGGCGTGCACGTTGTCGCTGCTACCGCCGCCCTCAACGATGGTGGTGTTGTCCTTGGAGACGACGACCTTGCGGGCAGTGCCCAGCATGTCGATGGTGACACCCTCCAGCTTGAGGCCGACCTCTTCGCTGATGACGGTGGCACCGGTGAGGATGGCGATGTCCTGCAACATGGCCTTGCGCCGCTCGCCGAATCCGGGCGCCTTGACGGCAACGGAGCTGAACGTGCCCCGCAACCTGTTGACCACCAGTGTGGCCAGAGCCTCGCCCTCGACGTCTTCGGCGAGAACGATCAGCGACTTGCCCGCCTGCATCACCTTCTCCAGCACCGGGAGCATGTCGTGCACCGCGGAGATCTTCTGGTTGGCAATGAGGATGTACGGCTCTTCCAAGACCGCCTCCTGGCGATCAGCGTCGGTGATGAAATACGGGGAGATGTAGCCCTTGTCGAACTGCATCCCCTCGGTGAACTCCAACTCCACGCCGAAGGTCTGTGAGTCCTCGACGGTGATGACGCCTTCATTTCCGACCTTTGCCATCGCCTCGGCGATGCGGTCCCCGACCACCTGGTCGGCGGCCGAGTTGGCGGCGACATAGGCGATCTGGTCACGGTCCTCGGCATGCACCGCCCTGGCCGATTCCAGAATGGTGTCGACCACCTTCGAAACGGCTTCCTCGATACCGGTCTTCATCTCCATCGGATTGGAACCGGCGGCGACGAGGCGCAGCCCGTCGTGAACCATGGCTTGGGTGAGGACCGCCGATGTCGTGGTGCCGTCACCGGCGACGTCGTTGGTCTTGTTGGTCACTTCATAGGCGAGTTTGGCACCCATGTGCTCCCATGGGTCTTCCAGCTCCACCTCTTTGGCAATGGTGTACCCGTCGTTGGTGATCGTCGGGGCACCCCACTTCTTCTCGAGGACGACGTTGCGGCCCTTGGGACCGAGCGTCACCTTCACTACGTCGGCAAGCTTGTTGACGCCGGTGAGCAACGACCGCCGCGCCTTCTCATCGAACTGCAGTTCTTTTGCAGCCATCGTCTCCTCCTAGCGAATGACCGCGAGCAGGTCGCGGGCGGACAGGATGAGATAGTCCTCACCCTCGTACTTGACCTCGGTGCCGCCGTACTTCGAGTAGACGACGACGTCGCCTACTTCGACGTCCATGGGCAACCGCTCCCCTTCCTGGAACTCGCCAGGGCCGACCGCAAGGACATCGCCGAGCTGCGGCTTCTCCTTGGCGGTATCGGGTATGACGAGCCCGCTGGGAGTGCGAGCTTCGTCTTCATCCTTGGGCAACACGACAACACGATCGCCCAGAGGCTGCAACTTCATATGATTCCCTCCTTGGGTCGAAGTTGGCACTCTGACAATGCGACTGCCAAGCATAGCAATCAAAGCCAGAGAGTGCTAGCAGACACCGTCGGGGAGTGCTACTGCCCCAGCCCTCCTACTCCGAGCCGGAACCTGCAGGGTCGCCGGCGACGCGTTTGCGACCGCGGCGCGCCGATGTGGCACGCACTCTCTCCTCCACACTCCGCCTGGTGAGCACGCCGACCGCCCGCTCCCCTTCTACGACGACGAGGCGGCGCGTCTTTTTCAAACTGGGGGCAATTTCTGCCAGAAGCACCGCAGCCGATATGACGTCGTCGGGGTGGATCGGCAGCATCACCTTGTCCACCGTGATCTGTGACCAGGATTCCACCGGGGCCAGTTCGAGACGGGCGGCATCGACGGTGCCGACTACACGCCCGCCCGCCACCACTAGGCCGTCGCCTTCGCCGACCAGGGCCTGGGCCGCCAGCAGAATCGTGTCGTCCGGAGCCACCTGAGGTCGCCCCCGGGCTACCAACTCACCGACGGGCATCTGCGCCACAGCCCCATGCAGCATCGACTGGGTGAGAGCATCAGCAGCTGCCCTGAAGAGAAACCATCCTATGGCGATGTACCACAAGCCGGCCGGCTGCCGCCACACTGCAAGCAACAGCGCTCCTCCCGCCATCAGCAGAACGGCGATCGCCTGCCCCGACCAGACTGCCACCCGGGTGGCGGTCCCATAGTCGCCGCTCCAGCGCCACACAACAGATCTGAGGAGCCGTCCGCCGTCGAGAGGGAACCCTGGCAGGAGGTTGAACACTGCGAGAGCGACGTTGGCCACGCCCAACAGCACCGCCGCTGAGGCGATGATGCCGTCGGGCAGCAGCTTGCCGGCGGCGAGGAAGACGGCCCCTGCAGCCGCCGATGCCAACGGGCCGACGACGGTAACGGCGAACTCGTCACTTGGACGGTTGAGATCCGAAGCGATTTCCGAGACGCCTCCGAAGACGAAGAGGCGGATTCGCAGCACACGCGCTCCGCGCCGCCGGGCGACGTGACTGTGGGCCAGCTCGTGGAGCAGGACGCTGCCGAAGAAAGCCAACGCCGCCACCGCCGCCACCGCCCACAACTCGGCACCGGCGGCGGGGTGGGCCGAGCCGACCTCGACCTGAATGGCCCATGTGACGAAGGCGGCGATTAGCAGCCAGCTGGCATCAACCACGATGTCGATGCCCAACACCCGCCCGATGCGGAGGCCTTCTGCGGTCTGGCGGTCACTCATGGCTGGTCGATTCTCATCCCGGCGTCGATTTCCGCGTCCCAGGCCGTTTGCGTGCCGGCTTGGAGACGATGGGCGGCCGCGGCCCCGATCATGGCGCCGTTGTCGGTGCACAGCGCCGGGGACGGCAGGTACAACGCCACCCCACGGCGATCTGCTTCCTCGGTGAGGCGGGTACGGAGCCGCCGGTTGGCGAGAACACCTCCACCGCCGGCGACCGTCCCCACTCCACAGGATTCCTGAGCGTTGAAGGTCTTGGCGACAAGCACATCGACGATCGCCTCCTGGACCGAGGCTGCTGCATCCTTCAGCGAGGGCAACTCGCCGGCCGCCTTGGCCTTCCGCAGCCGGGTGGTCACCGAAGTCTTCAGACCGGAGAACGACAGGTCGAATGGGCGTTCTGCCAGCGCGCGGGGGAACCGGATCGTGTCCGGATCGCCGCCCTGGGAGGTTTCGTCGATGGCGGGTCCGCCCGGATAGCCGAGACCCATGAAACGGGCCAGCTTGTCGAAGGCCTCTCCGGCGGCATCGTCGATGGTACGGCCCATGATCTGGTAGTCCCCCCATGCGCGGGCATGGACGATCTCACTGTGGCCTCCTGATGCCAGCAGTACCACGGCGGGTGGCGCGAAGTCGGGGTTCTCCAGGCTGGGTGCGAATAGATGGCCCTCCATGTGGTCGACACCTATGAAGGGCTTACCCAGTGCCCAGGCCATCGCCTTGGCGAAGGTGAAGCCGACGATCAGGGCACCGGCCAGGCCGGGACCGCGGGTGGCGGCAACGGCGTCCAGATCGTCATGGTGCACCCCGCCCTCACGCAGGGCTGCATGCGCCAGCGACCGGATCGCCTCCACGTGGGCCCGGGCCGCCACCTCGGGTACCACCCCGCCGAAGGCGGCGTGCTCGTCGACCTGCGACGCCATCACGTTGGAGCGGACCGTGTTGCCGGCAACGACCGCGGCCGCCGTTTCGTCACACGACGTCTCGAAGGCGAGTATCAGAGGCGACATCGTCATGACACCGCCCTGACATTGACGTCGGGAAGCCACATGACGATTGCGTCTTCATCGCCGTAGTAGGCCCTGCGAATCCCGCGGAGCTCAAAGCCGAGCTTGCCGTAGAGGGCACATGCGGCGGTATTCGACTCCCTGACCTCGAGAGTGGCGTAGCGGGCACCCCGGGCCACACATCGTGCCAGCAGATCGGTGATCAGCATGGTGGCCACTCCATGGCGGCGGGCCGCCGGCCGACAGGCAACGGTCATCAGATGGGCATCGTCGGCGAGGTTCATCGCCCCGGCGTAACCCACAATCCCCGCATCCTCATCGATGGCGACCAGATAGACACGGTCGGGCGCGGTGAGCTCACGGCGCAGACCCGACTTGGTCCACGGGCGGGCAAACGACTCCGATTCGACATGGGCCACGGCGCCCAGGTCGGCGGTTCGCATACGGCGGGTCGTCACTGTGGCCACAACGCCTCCTCTCGGATCCCCTTCCAGTTGATGGCGGCATCGGGTGCCCGCATATAGAGGGGACGCACATGGGTAGGCGCAGCAAACTCATCGCGGGCCGCCTTCATGGCGCCGATTTCGAGAACCATGTCGGCCCGTGGGAATCGGGGACGCCCCAGCCGCACCAGCCTCGACCCCTGCAACGTGTCGCCCAACGCTGCGACGTCACCTACAACCAGTACGTTCTCCGAGTCGGATTCGATCTGGGCGCGCAACTCCACAGGCCGCACCAGCTCGGCGGAGCCGTCGGCGGCAACACCACCGGGGAGGGGCCGATATGCCCTCACCGCCACCTGACCCTTGCGGGCGTCGACGACCGCCCAAATACGACGATGACCGGTGGCGGCGCGAAACGCCAGCACGTCGAGCGAAGACACGGTGACGATGGGCACACCCACTGCGGCGGCAACACCCTGAGCGGCGGCGACACCGGCGCGCAGCCCCGTGAACAGGCCCGGCCCGACGTCGACCACCACCGCGGTGACGTCGCCGGGTTCCCAACCGGCCCTCGCAAAGCAGAAGTCGAAGGCGGAGCCGATGAAACCGACATGGCTTCGCCTGTCTACGTCAACTGCCATGGCGCGCAGCCGGTCGCCCTCCCCGAGAGCTACCGACGACGCCGGCGTCGCCGATTCCACAGCAAGCAGTTTCACGAACCCACCTCGTGCAGTGGACGCTGCCTCCACGATCCCCGCGGTGTCAGCCGTATTCGCCGCCGCGATTCCGAAACCACTTCGAGCTCCACGACCAGATGATCCTCCGGAAGTGCCCCCGCGACTGCGTCACCCCATTCGACGACGATCACAGCCTCAGCGACATCCTCATCGAGAGCCAGATCTTCCAACTCGGCGATGGTGCCGAGTCGGTAGGCGTCGGCGTGGACAAGTTGCAGGAATCCCCGGTAGCTGCGAACGAGGACGAAGCTGGGGCTGGTGACCGGCTCGGAGATCCCGAGGCCTTCGGCGATCCCTCCGGTAAGGAGGGTCTTGCCGGCTCCGAGAGGACCGCAAAGGGCAACGACGTCACCGGGACGCAGCAACGATGCCAGGCGGCGCCCCAAGGCAAGTGTGTCGCCCGGGCCCGTCGAAGTCACCTCCACCATCAGCCGAAGAGAGGGAGCTGCTCAGGGGCGGCTGGCTCGGCTGCTGTCTCATCCGGTGACTGCAGCAGGCCGGCGACGAGGGCGAAGTCGGCTCGCAGCTGGTCGTGCACCGCAGACCCTCCTCGCAAGGCGGCTGCGGGGTGGTAGGTGGGGACGAGCAGGCGACCCCACCATTGATAGGCGTGGCCGCGTAGCCTCGTGATGCCGGTGTCGGTGCGCAGCAGCAGCTTGGAGGCGAAGTTGCCCAGGGTGACGACCACCCGGGGTTGGATGAACTCCAGCTGGCGGCGCAGATAGCCCTTGCAAGCCTCGATCTCGTCGGGCTTCGGGTCCCGGTTGCCCGGAGGTCGGCACTTCACCACATTGCCGATGTACACCTCCGCCCTGGTGAGGCCGATCTCACCGAGCAGCTCTTCGAGAAGCCTCCCGGACGCGCCCACGAAGGGGAGACCCTGCTGGTCTTCGTGGAAGCCGGGACCCTCCCCGACAAACATGAGGTCGGCGTGTGGATCGCCATCGCCGAACACAACGGTGGTACGGGATTCGTGGAGGCGGCAGGCGACGCAGACGGCGGCCTCACCGGCCAGCGCCCTGAGATCGGCCACGGCTTCGATCATGGGTCCTCCGCGGCGGGAATTCCCGCCAGTGGTTCGGCGTGGCGCACCGCCGCCTCGATCGCTCGTCCTACCACGACAAAAGCCGCCTCGCCGACGGCGTCCGGGCTCACTGTCCGTTCACCACATGACACGGCGAAGGCGGCATCGCCATCATATCGGGTGTGTCCGGGACGCAGGCAGGCGGCGAGCGCATCCTGCGACCGCACCGTGATTCGCATCAAGTCCGGCCGGCTGAGGGAGGCGTCGGTGCAGACACATACCAGGGTGGTGTTCACCCCGAGGGGACGGCTGCCTCCGTGGAGCGGCGGAACAGGATCGCCGCCGGTGAGAGGTGTTCCCTCGAGGCGGAAGACGTCACCGACGGCGTTGAGCACGACAAGGGCACCGACGGTGGCATCGTCTACCTCGAGGGCGTGCGAGCCGACACCCCCCTTCTTGAAATGTTGGAAACCCCGCCATCCGCCCACGACCGCCCCGGTGCCGGCACCAACCGATCCCATGGCGACGGGATCGCTGGTGGCCGCCCGGTAGGCGGCGGCACCTTCCTCGGGCCCGGGCCGCGCGGCCGGGTCTCCGATTCCCAGGTCGTACACGATGGCAGACGGGACGATGGGCACGATGCCGTTCATCGTCTCGTGTCCACGCCCATCCTTCTCCAACTCCCGCACCACGCCGTCGGCGGCAGCCAGCCCGTACGCCGATCCTCCCGAGAAGACGATGGCCTGGATGTTCTCGATTCGCATGCCGGGTGCCAGCAGGGCTGTCTCCCGGGTGCCGGGTGCTGCTCCCCTCACCTCGACGGCGGTGCGGTTGGGTTCGGGTAGGGAGACGACGGTGACCCCGGTGGCAGCGTCCAGGTCGGTCCAATGGCCGACGGCGACCCCGGCAACATCAGTGAGGCTCGTCGAGTTCACGGCAGATACCGCCGGGGCATTCGAGGCCCGAACCTGCACAGGATCTCGTAGTTGACCGTGTCCAGGCGCTGCGCCCATTCCTCGGCAGTGACGGACTCTTCACCCTGGGATCCCAAGACGACCACCTCGTCGCCGACTGCAACCGGGTCGGATCCACAGTCGACGACTATGTGATCCATGGTCACCGTCCCTGCGAACGGATAGCGGCGACCGCGGATGAGCACATCGCCCCCGGTAGCGGAGAGGCGGCGGGCAAGCCCGTCCGCGTAGCCGATAGGGACGGTTGCCACCGTTGCAGGTGCGGCCAGCGCACGGCGCCGCCCGTATGAGGGCCGGGCCCCCCGGGGAAGCCTGCGCACCATGGAAACTCGTGACAGCACCGCCATCGCGGGCCGCAGTTCGATGTTTGCGCCGATGTCGGGGGCGGGCCGCAGCCCGTACGTACCGAGGCCGATGCGGACCATGTCCTTGCGGGCCGCCGGAATCGCCAACGCCCCCGCAGTGTTCGCCAGGTGCAGCGTCTCCGCCGAGGTGCCTTCTTCGGCCAGCAGACGGACGAGGCCGTCGAAGGCGTCCACCTGCGATGCGGTGAACTCGAGGTCCTCGTCGGCCACGGGGAAGTGGGTCCACAGGCCGTCGAGGCGGAGCCTGGCCGAGTCGGCTACCCGGCGTGCCAACGTCACCGCCGTGTCCGGATCGGCGCCGACACGATGCATGCCGGTGTCGATCTTCACATGCACGTCGACGGGGTCCGGACCGGCGGCCTCCTCCACCGCGGTGGCGAACTCCTCCCGATACACGGTTGGGATCAAACCCCACACCAGCATCTCCTTCGCTTCTGCCGGCTCCGGCTCCGAGAGGACGATCACCGGAGCGCTCAGGCCGGCTTCCCGCAAGCGCACCCCCTCCTCGGCGAGGGCCACCGCCAGGCATGCCGCCCCTGCCTCCAGGGCGGCCTCGGCGACCGGCACATCCCCATGCCCGTAGGCGTCGGCTTTGACGACGGCGCAGTATGCGGCCGGTTTCACCGCGGCACTGATGGCGGTGACGTTGTGACGCACCGCGGCCAGGTCGACTTCGATCCACGACGGCCTCATGCGACACCGGCAATCGCAGCGGCGGCGCCGACGAGGCGGTCTGCAGTCACCCCACTGCGACGTCCGGCGGCGCCGGCAACGCCATGCCAGTGGGCGGCGGAACGGGCCGCCACTGCAGGTTGCAGGCCCCGCGCCCACAGGGCGGCGGCCATCCCGCACAGGACGTCTCCCGTCCCGATTGTGGCGAGCTCCGGTCCGCCGCTGGTCACGACCCAGGTCTGACCATGCCCGGCGACGAACGTCGGGTTTCCCTTGAGGAGGACCGTGATCCCGCACTCGTTCGCCAGCTGCCCTGCCTCCTGATGGGAGGGGGGGCCGCCGTGAAGCCGGGTGAACTCCCCTGTGTGCGGAGTGATGATCGTGTCTCCGGTACGATCCGCGAGCAGGCCGGTCCCGTCGAGGGCATTGAGCCCGTCGGCGTCGATGATCAGTGCACCGCGCCGGCCGGTGACGACGCCGGCGACGAATTCCTCGCATCCGGGACCCAGCCCCGGCCCGAGGGCGAGCACATCGAAGCGCTCCGCCATCTTCAGCACGGTGGCAGCGTCGGCACCGGTGAAGCTCGTCCCTTCGCCGATGCCCGTCGTCATCACTTCGGGGGCGGCCCCGTATCGATCCTCCAACCCGGTTGGACAAAGAATGCGCACCGCTCCGGCGCCGAAGGCGAGGGCGGCGCGGGCGCATAGCAGAGGAGCGCCGGAGATCCCGGGTGAGCCTCCGGCGACCGCTACCGAGCCCGCCGACCATTTGTGGACGGTACGGCGGCGGCGGGGGCGGGGAGCATCACCGTCCTCGCACAGCATCAGCTCGGGGATGCCGCCTACCAGTCCGATGCCGGCCACGCGGACATCACCGCAGACATCGGGACCGCTCCCGAGGAGATGGCCCAGCTTGAGGGTGTGAAAAGTGACGGTGCGCTCGGCTGCGGCGACGACATCGGAGGCGTCGCCGGTGGCGGCGTCGAGTCCGCTCGGCACGTCGACGGCGAGAAGGGGAGCAGCCGTGTCGGCCATGACCTTGGCGGCCGCAGGCACCGATCCGTGGAATCCGGTGCCGAACAGGGCGTCGATCACAACGTCGCAGCGAGGCATCTTGCCGAGCGGTCGCACGCCGACACCGGCGGCTGCCGCCCCATGCGCGGCGCGATGTGCGGGTCCTCCGGGGGTCGGAGGTACCAGCGCTCCGACGGTCACGTATACCCCGCGCCGTGACAGCAGACGGGCGGCGACATAGCCGTCGCCACCGTTGTTTCCCGGACCCACAACGACATGCACCCGGCTGCCGTAGCCGGCGGCTCCCAGATCGACGGCTGCGAGGGCGACGGCCCAGCCGGCCCGTTCCATGAGGTCATCGATTGGTATGGAAGCTTCCCGGTCGAGCCGGGCCGCCTCATCGGGGTGGAGCACGGGCTGCACACGAGGCAAGGTATCAGCCATCGGCGCACCGCCATCTATCCGCGG
>CAZIEQ010000024.1:0-15634 GCA_964538725.1 uncultured Acidimicrobiia bacterium
CGGTGTGCGCCATCTCGCGTTACGACACGCATGACGCGCGCGACATTCTGGAGAGGGCGTCGCCCCGAGAAACCGCTGCCCGCACCGTGGTCGGCTACCTGGCCAAGCAGCTGCTGCACACGGCTGCTGTGGATGTGGTGGGGTGGGTGGCGGCGATCGGGGATGTGGTTGCCGATGCCGGCACCCCCTCGGTCGATGACAGGGAACGTATCGAAGCATCGCCGGTCCGCACGCCGGGCCCCGAAGGCGAGCGCTGAGTGAAGCCTGCGATCGGCGCGTCTCGCGGGCCCCGCGACACGCTCGGCGGTATCATCAAAGTGGTGGCTCACGCCCTCCCCGCCGGTATCGGCAGCCACGTCCATCCCGACCGGCGCCTGGACGCCCGTCTCGCTGCCGCCCTCATGTCGATACAGGCCATGAAGGGCGTCGAGGTGGGCGACGGGTTCGCCGGGGCGGCGAGACCGGGCTCCGCGGCCCACGACGAGATCGCATATGCCGACGGTGAGTTCACCAGGACGTCCAACCGCAGTGGAGGTATCGAAGGCGGCATGTCTGCCGGAGGGCCCCTCAGGGTGCGGGTGGCGATGAAGCCGCTGTCGACATTGATGCGGCCGCTGCAGACCGTCGATGTGGAATCGAAAGCCGACGATGTCGCCTTCAGGGAGCGCAGCGACGTGTGTGCGGTGCCCAGGGGCGTCGTTGTTTGCGAAGCGATGATGTCCATCGTCCTCGCCCAGGAAATGCAACGCCAATTCGGCGGCGACACGGTCGCCGATTTCCAGGCTGCTGTGGAGCGGTATCGCGGGCGGCTGCGGGCTTTCTGATGGGCCACTTGTGGCTGGTGGGCATGATGGGGAGTGGGAAATCGGCTGTCGGTGCGATCGTCGCGTCGCAGCTGGGGAGACGCCTGGTGGACATCGACCTCGAGGTGGCGGCGCGTGTCGGCTGCTCCATAGCCGAGTTGTGGGGGCAACAGGGAGAAGAAGCCTTTCGCGACATGGAAGCGGCCCGCATGGCTGTGGTTGCCGGTGAATCTCCTGCGGTGATGGCAACCGGTGGCGGTGCCGTGCTGCGAGCCGCCAATGTTGCCTTGATGCGGGGATCGGGCCGGGTACTGTGGCTGCGAGCCTGCCCGGCGACCCTGGCGGCGCGTATCGGCGACGAGGACGGACGGCCTCTTCTTGCCGGCGCTGATTCGCACGAGGCGCTGCAGGACATTCTGGCGCAGCGGGAGGAGTCGTACCGGCGAGCAGCAGATCACTGCCTCGTCACCGACGAGCTGACGGTGACAGAGGCCGCCGAAGAGGCGGTGGCATGGTGGAACGCTTCTCGATAGGCGACGCCTGCGAGATTCTCGTAGGGCGCGGCCTGGCGACCACGGCGGAGAGCTGGCACGACCTCGATGGCCGGCGCGCCGTCGTAGTGACGCAGCCCGGTGCCGCCGACACGGCGCGCCGGGTGTCCGCACAGATGACGTGCGCCACCGCGGTGACCACACACATGCTTCCCGACGGCGAGCCGGCGAAGACGCTGCAGTCGTTGCAAGGCGTGTTCGCCACCTGTGTCGACGCCGGGCTCGGCCGCGGCGACCTGGTGGTGGCCGTCGGGGGCGGGACCGTGAGCGACGTCGCCGGCTTTGCCGCGGCAACCTACCTGCGGGGAGTCGCCTGGATCGGTGTTCCCACCACGCTGCTCGCCGCCGTCGACGCTGCTGTCGGAGGCAAGACGGGGGTCAACTTCTCCGGCAAGAACCTGGTGGGTGCCTTTCACCATCCACGCCGGGTCCACATCGACCTGGATGAGCTGGAGCGGCTGCCTGCTTCGCTGCGGACCCAGGGAATGGCCGAGGCACTCAAAGCGGGCATGGTGGGAGATTCCGGGCTCGTCGATCTGATCGAGGCCGCCGGGATGGCGGCGCCGCTACAGGAGGTGGTGCCGCGGGCAGTCGCCGTCAAGGTCGCCGTCGTCGGCGAAGATTTTCGAGAAGGCGGCAGGAGGGCAGTGCTCAACTACGGCCATACCGTCGGCCACGCGGTCGAGGTCGCTGCCGGTCTTTCCCACGGCTCGGCGGTGGCCGTCGGAATGGTTGCCGCGGCTGCTGCAGGGAGGGTCGTCACCGGCTTCGACGAGCGGCAGAGACACGCCTCTATCGTCGAGAGCCTCGGCCTGCCAACCTCGGCAATCTTTGACCGTGCCCGGGTGGAGATGCTCATCGGTATGGATAAGAAGAGGGACGAAGCAGGGATACGCATGGTCCTCCTGGAGGCGGTGGGCGTGCCGGTAGTCGTCCACGTCGAGGCGGCTACGCTCGCAATCGCCATCGACTCCGTCGACGAAGGCTCCCATGCGACATGACCGTAGATTGAACCGGCTGCGCGCCCTGCTGAGGCAGCCGCTCCTGGTGAGCAACCTGGTGAACGTCCGCTACCTGACCGGGTTCAGCGGCAGCAATGCGTTCCTCGCCGTGTGGCCGGACAGATCGGTGTTCGTCACCGACGCCCGCTACGGGGAGACAGCAGCCGTACTGGTCGACGGCTTGGACGACTGTGAGCTTGTGGTGTATGGGGATGATCTGGTGGCCGCCCTCGCCGGTCTGTTTGCCGCCGAGGCAACCTTCGATGTGGAGGCGGACGTCATGACGTGGGACATGGCACGCCGTTTGGGAGAGGCAGGGCGGGCGGAGCCGGTGGCGGTGACCGGCACGGTGGAGCAGCTGCGCATCATCAAAGACGCTGATGAGGTGGCCGCCCTGGAACGGGCCGCGTCGGTCGGGGACGGCGCCTTCGGTGCTCTCAGCCAACTCATAGCCGCGGCTGCCAGCGAGAGTGATTTGGGTTGGCGGCTGGTCGCAGAGATGCGTGCCCGCGGCGCGGGAACGGCGCTGTGGGATCCGATCGTCGCTTCCGGCGCCCATGCCTCGATACCCCATTACCGCTCGGGAGATCATCCGGTCGGCACCGGGCTTCTGCTGTTGGATTACGGCTGCGTCGTCGAGGGATACCACAGCGACATGAGCCGCACGGTCTGGCTGGACGGGGAGCCTCCCGCAGAGATGGTGCGCATCCACAAGGCTGTGCTCGATGCCCAGGAGGAGGCGTTGCAGGCCGTTGCTCCGGGTGTCACCGCCGATGAGGTAGATGCCTCCGCCCGGCGTGTATTGGCCGGCTACGGCTATGAGGAGCAGTTCCTGCACAGCACCGGGCACGGCGTCGGGTTGCAGATCCACGAAGAGCCCTGGGTTCGGCGCGGTTCTGAGACTGTGCTGCAGCCCGGTCATGTGATAACCGTGGAACCGGGCGTCTACCTGCCCGGTGTCGGCGGAGTGCGCATCGAGGACATGGTGCTCGTCGATGACGATCCCCAGGTGCTCACCCACGCATCCAAAGACATGGTGTGGACATGATCTCCACCACCGATGTCCGCCACGGTATGGCGCTCGACCTTCCCGAAGGACTGTTCGCGGTGCTGGAACACCAGCACGTCAAGCCGGGCAAGGGCAAAGCTTTTGTCAGGATGAAGCTGCGCAACCTCGACAGTGGCGCGGTCGTCGAGCGCACCTTTCGCGCCGGGGAGGATGTGCCCAGGGCGATGGTCGACCGGCGGAGATTCCAATTCCTGTATCGGGACGGCGAAGAGTTCCACTTCATGGATTTGGAGACCTACAACCAGATTGCCCTCATGTCCGATGTGGTCGGGGACGCAGCGGGCTATCTGGTCGACGGTGCCGAGGTGACGATCCCGCTGTTTCGAGACCGCCCGCTGGCCATCGACCTTCCCACCTCGGTCGAGCTGACGGTGACCTATGCCGAGCCCGCCGTCAAGGGTGACCGGGCGTCGGGTGCCACCAAGCCGGTCACACTGGAGACCGGTCTCGTGGTGCATGTTCCCTTGTTCATCGACACCGGGGATCGTCTCAAGGTCGATACCCGCAGCGGGCAGTACATCACCCGAACGTCATGACGGCAACGACGCGGGAGCCCCGCGAGGAGGCGCTGCAAGTGCTGTACGCCGCCGATCAGGGCGGCGACGAGCCGGTCACCGTGGGAATCTCGAAACGGGCGCGGCTCCTGGTCAGCGGCGTGCGGGCGGAGCTTGGCGGCCTAGACGAGGCTATTGGAGCCGTCTCGGAGCGGTGGCGGGTGGCCCGAATGCCTGCGGTCGACCGCAACGTGATGCGCATCGCGCTCTACGAATTGCTCCACCGACCCCACATACCGACAGCGGTGATCCTCGCCGAGGCAGTCCGCATCGCCAAGGAGTACAGCACCGAGCGCAGCGGCGCTTTCGTCAACGGCGTGCTGGCACGGCTTGCCCACCGGGTGCGGGGCGGCGCGGCCGGCTCTGGGTGAAAGACGTGGGGGCATAGTGGTGCTCTGCTAGCGTCCCCGTCCGACGAGCCCCGGCAGGGGCATGCTCCTTTAAACCGATCCGGTGAGGTCGGAAAGGAAGATGGTGGAGAGCCAAATCGGGCGTTCCGGCGCCGCCAAGCGGCCTGCAGGCAAGCAGGTCATGGACCCCGGCGACATCGATCGTATCACCCGTCGTATCGCTCACGAGATCCTGGAACGCAACAAGGGTGCCGCCGATGTGCTCGTCATCGGCATCCGGACCCGGGGGGTGCCCCTGGCCGACCGGCTCGCGGCAGCATTGGGAGAATTCGAAGGCGACAGCCTTCCCACCGGGCGCCTCGACATCGGCCTCTACCGCGACGACCTGGCGCAGCGTCCCACTGCACCGCTGGGATCGACCGAAGTCCCCGTGGCCGTCGATGGACGCACCGTCGTGCTCGTCGACGACGTCCTCTACACAGGCCGCACAGTGCGCGCCGCCTTGGACGCCATTGCCGATTTGGGCAGGCCTCGAGCGGTGCAGCTCATGGTGCTCGTCGACCGGGGACACCGGGAATTGCCGATCCGCGCCGACTACGTGGGCAAGAGCCTGCCTACTTCGAGTTCGGAGAGGGTGGCGGTACGGCTGATGGAAGTGGACGGCGACGACGGAGTCTGGATCGAGGAGGTCATGTGAGGCATTTGCTGGGGATCGAAGGCATGAGCAGCGGGGACATCGGCCGCCTGCTCGACGACGCCGAAGAGTTCGCCGAGGTTTTGACGCGCCCTGTGCCGAAGGTTCCCACGTTGCGGGGACGCACCGTGGCCACCATGTTCTTCGAACCCTCTACCCGCACCCGGCTCTCCTTCGAGAAGGCCGCCAAGGCACTGTCCGCCGACACCATGTCGTTCAGTCCGGGCACCTCGTCTCTCACAAAGGGGGAGAGTCTGAAGGACACCGCGTTGACGATCGAGGCCATGGGCGCCGATCTGCTGGTGGTGCGGCACAAAGGCACCGGAGCACCACATCGGGTGGCGTCGTGGGTTTCGGTGCCGGTGGTCAACGGCGGCGACGGCGCCCATGAACACCCGACGCAGGCGCTGCTCGACGCGTACACGCTGCGCAGACGTTTCGGAGTCCTGCGAGGCAGGAGGGTGGCCATCGTCGGCGACATCCGCCATTCACGGGTGGCTCGCTCCGACGTTCTCGCCCTCACCGCTCTCGGCGCCGAGGTGACTCTGGTAGCCCCATCCACCTTGCTGCCCACCCACCTTGCCGGTTGGGAGGTGGCGGTGTCGGGCAGTCTCGACGATGTGATCACCGCAGTGGACTGCGTGTATCTGCTGCGAGTGCAGCGGGAGAGAGGCGGAGCTTCGCTGCTCCCGTCGACCGCAGAGTACGCCGCCAGATACGGCATGACGGTGGCACGTTTCGAGCGTATGAAACCGGACGCGGTGGTGATGCACCCCGGCCCGATGAACCGCGGGGTGGAGATCGCCCCCGCGGTGGCCGACGATTCCCGCTGCCTGGTGCTCGACCAGGTGGCAGCCGGGGTGGCGGTTCGCATGTCCGTCCTGTTCCACCTACTGGGAGGGGAGCCGCTGTGAGCGTCCTGCTGAGAAACGGGTCGGTGCTCACCGACGCAGGTATGGAGTCGGTCGACGTCCTGATCGAGGGTTCCCACATCGCAGCTGTGGGCGGCGGCCTCGACGCGTCGGATGCCGAGATCGTCGACTGCGAAGGGAGCTGGGTCGGTCCCGGCTTCGTAGACCTGCACGCCCATCTGCGCGAACCCGGAGAAGAGTGGAAGGAAGACATCGCATCGGCGAGCTCCGCGGCTGCCGCCGGCGGCTACACGGCGGTCGTTGCCATGCCCAACACCTCCCCACCTGTCGACGACGGGCATCACGCCCGCTTCGTCATCGAGCGAGGCCGTGCCGCGGGCCACTGTGAGGTGGTGACGGCGGGTTGCCTCACCGAGGGACGGGGTGGCATGTCGCTGGCCCACTACGACGCCTTGTGGGAGGCGGGGGTGCGTATCTTCACCGACGACGGTGACTGTGTCATGGACAGCGGGCTGCTGCGCCGCGCCATGGAGTACGTCGCCGAGCTGGGAGGGGTGGTCGCTCAGCATGCCGAGGATGCCGGCCTGGTCGCAGGCGGCCACATGAACGAGGGGGCCGTGTCTGCTGCGTTGGGAATGCTGGCCCGGCCCGCAGCAGCCGAGGAAATCGCCATGGCACGCGACCTGGCGCTGGTCCGCCTCACCGGTGTGCGCTATCACGCCCTCCATGTTTCAACTGCCCGCAGCGTCCAGCTGATCGCCGAGGCGAAGGCCGATGGGCTGGCGGTCACGGCCGAGGTGACACCCCACCATCTGTTCTTTGACGACGGAGAGGTGCGTTCCACCGACCCCGTGTACAAGATGAATCCTCCGCTGCGCCCCGCCGACGACCGGGACGCCCTCCGCCGGGCCCTCGGCGCGGGAGTCATCGATGCCGTTGCCACCGATCATGCGCCTCATGCCGACTTCGAGAAAGACGTGCCTTTCGAGGAGGCACCAGCAGGTGTCATCGGCCTGGAAACCGCGGCCGCGGCAGTGGCGACCAGCACCCCCATGTCTCCTGCGGACTTCTACGAACGCATGTCGGTCGCTCCGGCGCGGATTGCCGGCCTGGACCGTCACGGCAGGACAATGGTTCGGGGTGCGCCGGCCAACATCGCAGTCTTCGATCCGGCGGCGACGTGGACACCCGCCGCCTTCCGGTCGAAGGCTGCCAACAGCCCGTTTCGCGGGCGGACCCTCACCGGAAGGGTGCGTGCGACGGTTTACGAAGGACACCTGGCGCCGGCCACGGTCGGGGTGTGACGGGTGACGTGCCCCGCCGGGCGGCGCAGGTGGATCTGACGGCTCCGCTGGGGCCGCTGCAGCTGCGAACTCCTCTCATCGCCGCAGCAGGGACGGTGGCGTCGGTCGTCGAGTGGGTCCCCGTTGGTTGCCCGGAGGCTTTCGGCGCCGCAGTCGCCAAGTCGGTGAGCGTGAGGCCGTGGCCGGGAAACCCGGGCCTGCGCCTGCTGCCCCTCGGCCCGGGAATGTTGAACACGGTGGGTATCCACAATCCGGGACTGAGCCGATGGCAGGCCGACATCGGGCCTCGCCTGGGTGCTGCCTCGGTGCCGGTGTGGGGTTCGGCGGTCGGTAGGACGTCCGATGAGTTCGCCGTCGTTGCAGCCGGTTTGGTGGAGGCAGGGGTGGAGGCGGTAGAGGTCAACCTGTCATGCCCCAACCTGGGGGACGACGAGATGTTCGCCCTGTCGGCTGCCGCCGCGGGGCCGGTAGTACATGCGGTGCGGCAGGCCGTCACCGTGCCGGTGGGAGCCAAACTGTCACCGGAGGCGGCGGACATCGTCGATGTGGCCGGCGCCGTTGCCGAAGCCGGCGCGGATTTCGTCGTGCTGACCAACACCGCCCGCGGAGCCGGCTGGACCGTCTCCGGTGGCGGCTCGGCGGAGCTGAAGTCCGGCGGCTGCAGCGGCCCTCCGCTGAAGAGCGTCGGCCTGCGCTGTGTATCGCAGGTGCGGCGCGCCATGGCGTCGCTTCCCATCGTCGGCTGCGGCGGTGTTTCGACGGGGAGGGACGTTGCGGACTATCTGCGTGCCGGTGCCGACGCGGTTGCGGTGGGAACGGCGAACCTTGCCGCCCCCCGTGCAGGTGCCCGCATCCTCAACGAGTTCGTGCGCTGGTGTCACCGGCGCCGCGTGCAGGCAGTGTGCGACCTGGCGGGAGCGTGATGAGCAGCCAGCCACGCAATCCGATCATCGTCGCTCTCGACGTCCCCACTGCCGAAGACGCGGTGCGGCTCGCCGAATCGGTCGGTGATCATGTCGGAGGCTTCAAAGTGGGTCTGAGGTTGCTCCACGGACCCGGCCCTGCCGTCATCGCCGCACTGCAACATCTCGCCAAGCCGGTGTTGGCAGACGCCAAACTGCATGACATCCCGTCTCAGACAGCGGCGGCAGCGGCCGCTCTCGGCAGGTGGGGGGCGCGTTGGGTGACCGTCCACGCCGGCGGTGGAGCCGCCATGCTGGACGGCGCCGTGGCGGGGCTCCACGACACCAACCCCGCATCGGGAGTGTTGGCAGTGTCGGTGTTGACAAGCCTCGATGAGGCATCTTTGGCCACGACCGGCGTCACCTCGAGCCCGGGGCGGCTGGTGGCCCGCCGTGCGAAGCTGGCCGCCGCCACCGGATGTGAAGGCGTCGTCTGCTCGCCCAGGGAGCTTTCCATCGTCGGTGAAGTCGCTCCCCGGCTCATCAAAGTCACCCCCGGCATACGCTCGGAAGACTCCGATGACGACCAGGCCCGCACCGCCACCGCCGCGGAGGCTGTCCGCTGGGGAGCTTCGTGGATCGTCGTCGGCCGTCCGATCACCGCCGCCGCCGACCCGGCGGCAGCTGCTGCCCTGCTCAGATCGGAGTTGGTCGGGTCCGATTAGGGTCGGCGCCCGCCGCCACGGGAGGCCGAATGGAATCCGAGCGCCGGTCCGAAATACTGGCCGCGGTGCATCGTGTGCGGAACCGTCGCGTCGAGTTGCTGACCGCGGTGGAGGCGGGCAGCCCCGGTCTGGGCGATGTGTTCGACATGGCAGCGGACGACGATGTCGTCGCGTCGACGAAGCTGGCCGCGGTCCTGGTGGCTCTACCGGGTATGGGCCAGGTGTCCACGAAACGGCTCCTCGCCGGACTCGGCGTTGACGACAGGACGAGGATCGGCGAGCTGTCATCCGCCGAGAAGGGGGCGCTGTTGACCGCTCTTTCCTGATGCGCCCCGTTTGGGGCGGCTATTCGTCATCTTCGGCCCGTCCGGTGTCGGCAAGGGCTCGATCGAGGAGAGGTTGCTGCAGCGGGTTCCGCTGCAGCTCAGCGTGTCCGCCACCACTCGCCCCGCCCGGCCCGATGAGCGCGACGGCGAGGACTACCACTTTGTCGACGAAACCGCATTTGACAGCATGCTCGCCTCCGGCGGGTTCCTCGAGTGGGCGGAGTATTCCGGTCACAGATACGGAACCCCGAGAAAGGCGGTGCTGGACATGCTGGCCGCCGGCAACGACGTGCTCCTCGAAATCGAACTGCAAGGCGCACGCCAGGTGCGGGCCAGCCATCCCGAGGCCGTCCTCATATTCGTCGCTCCTCCTTCGCCGGCTGCGTTGGAGGCACGGCTCAGGGACCGGGGCGACACCGGGGAGAGGGAGATCCTTCGCCGGCTGGAGATAGCTGCCTGGGAGATCGAAGAAGCACGGGACCTCTACGACCATGTTGTCGTCAACGACGACCTGGAGCAGGCCGTCACCGAGGTGGCCGGTATAATCGTCTCACCATTCCAGGAGTGAATCCCCGATGATGATCGACCCGCCCATTGAGCGCGTGATGAGCAAGGCCGGAGGCCGCTTCGAACTCGTCCTGCTTGCCGCCCGCAGGGCACGTGATATCACCGACTACTACAAGCAGCTCAAAGAGGAGACGGGCCTTCGGGAGCACATCCCACCTCAGGTCCATTCCCTGTCGGCGAAGCCTCTCTCCATAGCGCTGGAGGAGATCGCCGAAGACAAGACGGTGGTCGCCGCCGTCGAGGACTGAACACATGGGCGAAGCCCGCAACGTGCTGCTCGCCGTACGAGGGGGGATCGCCGCTTACAAGACTGCCTTTCTGGCCCGCCGTCTCGTCGAGGTGGGACACGACGTCGTCTGCATCATGAGCCGGTCGGCGAAGAGTTTCCTGGGTGCGCAGACCCTGGCGGCGATCACTGCAAACCCGGTGCATGAGCGCCTGTTGGACGGCTCCACACCCAGCCCCCACACCGAGCTCGCCCGCTGGGCAGACGTAGTCGTGGTAGCACCGGCGACCGCAGCCTTCCTCGGCAGGCTCGCCGCCGGCATTTCCGACGATCTGGCAACCGCAACCCTGGCCGCCGCGACCTGCCCGGTGGTGCTTGCCCCCGCCATGCACACCGAGATGTGGGAACATCCCGCCACCCGACGGAACTGCGCCCGGCTGGCGGCGGACGGCTATCGCCTCGTTGGACCGGTCCGGGGTGCCCTCGCCGGCGGCGACACGGGAATAGGCCGTCTGGTCCCCCCGGAGGTGCTGGTTGCCGAAGTGGAGGCCGCCGACCGTCGCTGGGATCTGTGTGGCCGCCGTGTCATGATCACCGCCGGAGGTACCAGAGAGGCGATCGATCCGGTGCGTTTCATCGGCAACCGCAGCTCGGGCAAGATGGGGCATGCCGTCGCCACCGCAGCCGCCGCCCGTGGGGCTGCGGTCGACCTGGTAACGGCTGCTTCTCCGCTACCCGCTCATCCGTCGATAACGACACACGCCGTTGAAACCGCAGCCGAAATGGCGGCCGCCGCCGGCAAACTGGCCGGGGAAGCCGACGTGGCCGTGTTCGCCGCCGCCGTCGCCGACTTTCGTCCCGCATCTGTGCATCAGGCGAAGCTGCGCCGGGCGGACGGTCCGCCCCGTATCGAGGTGGAACCCACACCCGATGTGATGGGGGGAGTTGCCGCCTCGACAGCCAAGCCATTCATCGTCGGTTTCGCCGCCGAGACCGGAAGCCTGGAGCGAGCCAAGGAAAAGGCCGGCCGGCCCGGAGTCGGCCTGCTCGTTGCCAACGACGTTACCGACCCCGAGTCGGGTTTCGGTACCGACACCAACCGGGTGGTTCTCATAGAACCGGACGGGACGGTGGAACATCTGCCGCTTCTCAGCAAGTGGGATGTTGCCATGAGGATCCTCGACGAGGCGGCCGCCCGCATTGGGGAGGCCGCGCCCCTCTGAGCTCGCAACTGGCTCAGGTCGTTCCCGCCGTTCCCAGCTTCAACGTCGACGACGGCTTCACCTACGTCGTGCCTCCCAGGCTCGACGTCACCGTCGGCTCGATGGTGCGGGTACGCCTCGCAGGGAGGAGGGTCCGCGGTTTCGTAGTGGGTATGCGCAGCGGAGACCGTGCCGGCCTGCGGGAAGTCGACGCGGTGAGCGGTGACGCCGCGGTTTTCGACGCCCGCCTGTTGGAAACCCTGCGATGGGCTGCGATCCACTATGTGGCGCCTCTCAGCGTGATGCTGGCGAAGACGGCCCCACCCAACCTTCCCCGCGGCCGGATCGTCGACCGTGGGACGCCGCCACGGTCACGTCCCAGGCTGCGGGCGCTGGTGGGAGGGGACCCGTGTTCGCTGGCCGCCGCCGCCGCCGCCGACGGTGGTCTTCTAGTCCTCGCTCCCACCGTGGTTGAGGCCGGTTTGCTCACCGCGGCGGTGGCGGCGACGGCAGGGCAACGGCTCTTCGCTGCCGCCGGTGCCACCGCGGCCGCGGTCACCGAGGCCTGGGTGGCTGCGAAGACCCGGCCCGACTGTGTTCTGGTGGCGACCAGAGAAGCGGTCTGGTGGCCGATACCGGGGAGGAGGGTGCTGGTCGTCGACGAGGCACGCCGGGGCATGCAGGACAAGCAGACACCAATGGTGAAAGTGTCCGATGTGGTCCGCCGGCGGGGTCTCGTCGAGGGTGTCGAAACGGCGTTCTGGTCCGCGGCGCCGAGTGTCGACCTGGCGGCGCACGGCATCGAGCCGTCCGCCGGGATGAGGCCGTGGCCGCAGGTACAGATCGTCGATCGCTCCGGCGATGGGTCGGTGCTGGCCGCCACCACCGTGGCCGCAATCCGGTCGGTGGCCCGCGGTGGCGAAAGATGCTTCTGTTTCGCCCGCAGCCGGGGCTATTCGCCGGCGGTGCGCTGCACCCGCTGCGGAGGGCTGCACCGCTGCCCGACATGCGCCGCCTCCCTCCCCCCTGCCGGTTCGTGTCTCCGCTGCGGGACCGCATCGACGGCCTGCACGGGATGTGGGGGGCGCCGTTTCAACCCGATCGGAGTCGGAGCAGGGCGCCTCGTCGAGGAGCTGGCACGCTATCTGGGGCCGGCAGCGGTTGGCCCCGCCGGGTCGGGACGTACCGTCGAGGTAGGAACCGAACGGGACCTGCCTGCCGCGGGCGGCTTCGCATTGGCGGTGGTGGCCGACGCCGACGGCATGCTGGGTGCGCCCCACTACCAGGCCGAAGAGCAGGCGCTTCATCTGCTGGTGCGGATCGCCCGCCTCGTCGTTGGCAGGGGACGGCGCGCCGTGGTCCAGTCCTACCAGCCGGACCATCGTGTGTTGACGGCGCTGCGCACCGCCAAATCCGGACGGCTCACAACCGCATGGCTCACCGAACGGGAACGTGACGGTCTGCCGCCCCACGGCCAGCTGCTCGTGGTGGAGCTGACCGATGCACCCGAGAGCGCAGACGAGCGTCTGCGGGCCGCCGCCGAAGGTCGCGCCGCGGTACATGCTCAATCGAGAGATGGGCGCAGCCGGTGGATGCTGCAGGGCCGGGACCTGCGGGCGGTACGCGTTGCGCTGCGGAGCATGGTCCAGGAATGGCGCGACATGGGCGCCAGGGTGCGCGTCGAGGTGGACCCGAGACGACTGTGAACAGGCCGTTCACAGTTCCAGATCGGCGAGACGAGCCTGCAGATCCCTGAGGAACTGTTCCAAGCCTGCCGTCAGGGCCGCCAGATCGGTCTGGGAGACGTCGATGACGATCGGCACAGACAGCTGCAGGGGAAGCCTCGTGTCGACCTGGAACGTGTCCATCACCCTGATGGGAAGCTCCAGATCGACGGGAACATCCACCTGTACCGGTATCTCCACGTCGAGGGGGATGTCGAAGCCGAGCGGAGTCTGCACCCTGACGGTGGTTTCGAACGTCTCGTTGATCGGCAGCGTCGTTTCCAAGTCGACGACCACGGTTTCGTCCACAGGCAACGCCGCCTGCACCGGAATCGTCTCGTCGACATCCACTGTGAACGACAGCGTCGACGTGGCGAATGCGGCGAGGCTGTCTATGACGCTTCCCAAAGCTGCATCAACCTGGGGCAGCAGTTCACCGGCACCTTGCCGGAGGGCGTTGGACTGGGCGACGAGAACACCCGTGGAGGCTTCCACACGGTCGATTTCAGCAGCGAGCACATCGACGTCGCTTCGCTCGACATCGGGGCTGCGACTGAGAGCGATCACATTCAGCACCAGCGATGCAACCACCCCGGCGACCAACGCAGCAACCGTCCACTTCGACTTCAGCCACTCCGACCAGTTCATCGACCCTCCTTGCGACTGGATCACGGTAACGGCGGGCGCGGTGACGAAGGCCGTAAGCTCGTGCAACCATGCTGTTTCCGATCAGGACGTTCGGCGACGCCGTGCTGCGGACCGTGGCCGATGAGGTGACCGAATTCGACGCCGATCTCGGCCGACTGGTCGACGACATGCTGGAGACGATGTACGACGCTCCCGGTGTCGGTCTGGCAGCACCTCAGATCGGGGTGGCGCGGCGAGTGTTCGTGTTTGACGTCGGAGAAGGACCGCATGTGGTGGTCAACTCTGAGCTGGTCGAGACCGCCGGGGAGTGGGAGTTCGAGGAGGGCTGCCTGTCGGTGCCGGGAAGGTTCTGGCCGATCAGCCGGCCCGGGTTTGCCCGCGTTGTCGGACGCGACGTCACCGGCAGCCGTGTCGAGTATGCCGGTGACGAGCTGCTCGGCAGGGTGTTGCAGCATGAACACGACCACCTCGGTGGGACCCTGCTCCTGGGACGGCTCGACAAGACGCTGCGCCGTGCCGTCCTCAGGGATCTCCGCGCCGAAGCCATCGGGCTTCGGCCACCGCCGTGATTCACGCAGTGTTTCTCGGTACGCCGGCCGCCGCGGTCCCCGCTCTTGCGGCTCTGCGGGGTGTGGCTTCGATCGACCTCGTCGTCACCCGGGCGGACAAGCCGCGGGGCCGTTCCGGCAGACCGAAGCCGTCCCCGGTCAAAGAAGCCGCATCCGAGTGGGGTCTCGAAGTGCGGCAGCCGGAAACGTCCGCAGAGCTCACCACCGTATTGGCAGGTACCGGCGCCGACGTGGGGATAGTCGTCGCCTACGGTCGCATCCTGCGGAGTGAAGCCCTCGCATCGCTACCCGGCGGATTCCTCAACGTCCACTTTTCACACCTTCCCCGCTGGCGGGGGGCGGCACCGGTGTCCCATGCCATCCTCAACGGGGACGCCACGACGGGGGTGACGCTGATTGCCGTCGACGCCGGGCTCGACACCGGACCGGTGGTGGCCCGCAGCGAGCCGGTGCCGGTTGATGACCACGACCGGGGTTCACTCACCGCGCTGCTGGCAGCCGCAGGCGCAGGGCTGCTGGCGGGCACCCTCGCCCCCTACATGGCGGGAGCGATCCCCCTGCAACCACAAGACGATGCCGCCGCAACTAGGGCGCCGATGCTGACGAGGGCCGGCGGGCGAATCGGCTGGGATGTTCCCGCTGGCCAGGTTCGAAGGCACATCCGAGCTTTCTCTCCAAAGCCGGGGGCGTGGGCGGAGGTTGACGGCGCACCACTGCGGATTCTCGGCGCCGGGAACATCGACGGTGGAGGCGGGCCGGCAGGCACCGTCATCGAAGAGGCGGGTCAGGTGTGGCTGTGGTGTGGTGAAGGCAGGGTGCAGCTGACGACGGTGCATCCCGGCGGTGGGAGACGTCTCGACGCCGCCTCCTGGTGGCACGGGAGACGGGGGCGCACAACCCACCTGGTGTGACGTTCGCCGTCACTCCACGACGAAGCTGCTCAGGTCCGTCTCTGCCGGCGGATACTGCAGCCGCAGGGATTGCAGAGTGTCGGTGATGATGGTGGCCACGACGGCGTCGCGGAACCACTTGCGATCTGCGGGCACGACATACCAGGGGGCATGTTCGGTCGACGTGCGGGTCAGTGCCTCCTCATAGGCGTCCATGTAGTCGTTCCACAACTTGCGTTCTTCCAAATCGCCTGGGGAGAACTTCCAATGTTTGTGCGGGTCGTCGAGGCGCGCCTGGAGGCGCCGCCGCTGCTCTTCGGGCGAAATGTGCAGGTAGAACTTGAGGATGGTGGTGCCTTCGTCGGCGAGCAGTTTCTCGAATCCCGCCAGATGGTCGTAGCGGCGGCGCCATCTATCAGGCGGTACCAGGCGGTGGACCCGCACCACGAGGACATCTTCGTAGTGCGACCGATTGAACACGGTGATCCTGCCGGCTGCCGGCGTGAGGGGGTGGCAACCCCCCCACAGGGTATGGGGCACACCTCCTCTCCCGGGGGGGTCGGACGCGGCGACCGCGACCCCCCGCGCAGCCTTCTCAGTATCTCAAGGACAGCTTCCGCCCGGGGAAGTGGTTCGAGACGCGGCCGGGCATCAAAG
>CAZIEQ010000025.1:0-15401 GCA_964538725.1 uncultured Acidimicrobiia bacterium
ACGGGTGGGCGGATCCTCTGCGTGGAAGACAACTATGGCGGTGGGCTGGGCAGCGCCGTGGCCCAGGCGGCGGCCGAGCGCGGACAGATCCGGGTCCGGTCCCTGACGTGCGACAGGATTCCGAAGAGCGCCAAGACGCCGGACGCGAGCATGGCATACATCGGGCTTTCCCCGGCGAGCATTGCAGATCAGGTGATCGATATGGTACGCTGAATGCTACGTTCATACAGGGGCCGGGCCGCCGCCGGAGAAAACACGATGCACCGCATGAAATGCGCTGAAGTCTGGGGAGGTGTGAAGAACATCGACGTGGATGTGTGCTCGACCGGCGTGACGGTCAGCCTGTACTCGAGCTCCTGTCATGGGGGCAAGGGCGGGGACGTTTATTTCTTCTCCGTCTGCAATGCCGATCGGGTGTCCCGGGTTGTGCTCGCGGACGTCGTAGGCCATGGTGAGACGGTCAGCCGGATGAGCGAATGGGTGTATGACCAGCTCGCCGCGCGGCTGGACGATCCGGACCTGCCGGCCATGCTGGGCGATCTGAATGACCGGGTGTCGTCCGTCGGTTTCGGTGCGATGACTACGGCTGTTGTTCTGTCGTACTATGTCGATCTCAAAGAAGTCTACTACTGCTACGCAGGCCATCCCCCGATCCTGGCGCGGCGCACCGGCGATCGTTGGGCGCCCCTTTACGGGGCGGGCATCGGGAGATCCTGGACGTGTCGACGAGCCGCTCCGCCGATGGACGGAGGACGATGGACCCTTGCCGATGCTCGTCGATGTCACCGCAGAGTGGGGCCTGGAAAGCTGGCGCGACCTCTCTGTGCGCCAGGCGAGCGGCGGGGTGGCGCTCGGTGATCTGGATGGCGACGGAAGCCTGGACATCGTGGTCGTCGGTGGAGGCGTGGGTGTTTTCTTCGGTTCTGAGGGTGATGGCTTCCAGCCGGCCGCTGGGCAGATATCCGGAGAGCGCCAGGTGGGTACGAGCGTGGGTCTCGGTGACGTGGACGGCGACGGTGCCGTAGAGATGCTGGTTGGGACGGCTACCGGCGACGACATGATCGTGTGGAGTGGGGTATGGAGCCAGACGAGAGATCTCAGTGCGGCGCAGGTAACGACCGTGCCCGGAGGAAACCCGACAACAGGGCTCATCTCTGCTGAGCTGAGCGGAGACGACCGGGTGGATGTGCTACGTCTCGGGTATGGGACCGCGACCACTCCCGCCGCAGACGTGGTGTTCGTTCAACGTAGCGAACGGCGGACATTCGACGTCGAGCTCCTCCCCGACAGCAACCGTCGGTCGTTAGCCGCGGAGATAGCCGACGTCGACGGCGACGGGCTGGTGGACATCTGGGTGACTCGGGACATCGGCTGGCAGGACGGTGCCGACTCCGTCTACTCCCGGCGAGGTGCAGATGGCCGCTGGGTCGACATTGCGCCCGAGCTGGGGGCGGCGCTGGAGATAGACGGGATGGGCGTCACACTCGCCGACCTGAACGGCGACGGGAGGCTCGACGCCTACTTGTCGGACATCGGCGAGAACGACGTTCTCGCCTTCACTGAGGAACGGTTCGCACCGCTGGCGGACACTGGAGCGGGGCGCATCAGGTCCCCGGGGGCGGGTGCCGACGAGGTGTCGAGTTCCTGGGCTTCGGGGGTGACAGACTTCAACCTGGACGGCTCAACGGATCTGGTGGTCGTCAACGGAGGGTTTGTCGATTTCGATGTTGCCAACAAGGTTCCCGGCACCGAAGTCACCGTATCGGACCCTCCGGCGGTGTTTCTCGGCTTGGGCGAGGGCAGGTTTGCCGACGTGTGGCCGCAACTGGGGCTCGAATGGGTCGGAGTGTCGCGGGGCATGGCCATCGGCGACCTCGACGGCGACGGAGACAGCGACCTTGTGGTGGCGAACCATGGGGGAGGCCTGGCGGTGTACCGCAACGACACGACGGGGCGAAGTGTCGCCATCTCCTTCGCGGAGGCTTCCTGTTCGAATCGGGGCGTAGTGGTAGAGGTCGGGTCCCGTGGCCGGCTTCACGCCTCGTTGCTGGCCTCCAGCTCGTTCCTCGGAGGTCATGCTCCGGAAGTGGTCGTCGGCATCTCTGACAGCGGAGCCACGGTGAGGGTTCGCTGGCCCGACGGTTCTGTCATCGAGAGGATGGTGGGAGAGAGCTCGGCGAGGGAAGACATTCGCCTCGAGTGTCGGTAGGCGCATGTTGATGGCGGCAGGTTCAACGTCCCGTGGCCCTCCTCCGCACTGGGTGGTCATCCACCGCCTGCATGGCGCCGACGGTGAATCTGTCACACCTGGGTTCTACGTTGACGATGGTCGGCGATGAAACCTGTACCGAGGAGGCTGCCATGATGATCGACTGCACCAGTTGCCGGATGCGAGCAACATCGGCGTGTGATGACTGCGTGGTGACGTTCCTCGTCGAAAATGTCTCCGCCACGGTCGAACTGGATGCCGAAGAGATGGACGCGGTGTCCATTCTGAGTGCCGCCGGGCTACTCGCTCCTCTTCGGCTACGAGCGGCCGGCAGGGGGCGGGGAGCAGCGGCCGGGTAGCCGGTCTCTGTTGCCTACGCTGGCGACGGTGACCGGCAGCACCGTATACGACCAAATGCACCGAGCGGGCACGCAGGCCGGGCTGTGCACCGTTGCGGTTTGCGATGCCGCCCCTTTCGTCGACGTCGCCGGCGTTCTCCGCCGCCGACGGGCTGCCGGCCTGTCGGGTCGCCTCAGGTTCACCTTCGGCCACCCGGAGCGATCCACCTCTGTCCGCCGCAGCGCTCCGTGGGCGCGTTGCCTCGTCGTCGCGGCGGTGACCTACGCTCCACCGGGGCGGGCGGTCACCACCGAGAATGGAAAAGGGCGGGTGGCGGCTTTCGCCACCGTCGATTCCTACCGGCCTCTCCGTCGCGGCCTGAGTGCCATGGCAGCAGTCCTCGCCTCTGCGGGGTACCGGACCCTGCTGCTCGCCGACGACAACCGCCTGGTAGACCGGGCGGCCGCGGTGAGGGCAGGGGTCGGCTGGTGGGGGAAGAGCACCATGGTGCTGGCGCCTGGGGTGGGACCCTGGCTCTTGCTGGGGTCCGTTGCCACCGATGCCCCTCTCACCCCCGCTGAACCGATGAGGAGAGACTGCGGGACCTGCGACTCGTGCATACCGGCCTGTCCGACCGGAGCCATTCTCTCCGCAGGTGTGCTCGACGCGTCCCGCTGCATTTCGCACTGGCTGCAAGCTCCCGGCGTCATCCCTCTGCCGTACCGCTTGGCCATAGGCGGGCGGTTCTACGGCTGCGACGAATGTCTTCGAGCGTGTCCTCCCGGGCATCGCATGCTGCCGGCCTCCCATTCTGCGGAAGAACCCGATATGGAGTGGGTGCTGTGCGCCCCCGGCGGCGAGCTGTTGGAGCGATTCGCCCACTTCTACGTTCCGCGACGCGATCCCGCCCACCTGAGGCGAAACGCACTCGTCGTCCTCGGCAACACTGGATCCCGGCGCCACCTCCGCGTCGTGTCGTCCTATCTGGACGATGCCTCTCCGATGCTGCGGGCGCACGCGGTATGGGCGGTTGCCCGTCTCGGGGCGACCGCCTTGCTGGAACGACACGCCGCCTCCGAAACCGACCCTTTGGTGACATCGGAGTACGCCCACGTGTCGGCAGGGCGGGTGGCGGCGCGCAGTGGCGTGGGGACATGAATACGCCCGGGGCGCTCGATGCTCGCACATAATGCACCGATGCGCCTCGTCTACGGCATCGTGCTTGCGGTAAGTGGGCCCGCTTTGGCGGTGTGGCTGGTGACCTCTGCCGGCGCGGGGATCGGAAGTCGGTTCCATTCACATCGGCTGCTTCGACGCGCCGCGGCGACCGTTGCAGGCCTGGTCGCCTTCGGCATGGCAGGTCTGTCTGCTTCATATGCCGGATGGGCCACGGCTGCGGCAGCGATTGCTGCTGCCGCGGCCGCAGTATTGGCCGCCCTGTACGCGTGGCGCACCGTGCCCGGGTCCGGCGGGTGATCACCATCATCGCCGATGTGCACGGGGCCGCCGCGCTGCTGCGGAGGGTGGTCGACACCGTCGACGGACCGCTGCTCATACTCGGCGACCTGATCAACTTCGTCGATTACCGGACTCTCGACGGCATAGTCACACAGATGGTGGGGCGCGAACTGTCGGCCGAGATGGTGCGGCTCCGCTCCCAAGGGAGGTTCGACGAGGCGCGCGCCGGCTGGCAGGCTCACACAGCAGGGCGTGAAGAGGAGATGAGGGACGTCTACAGCAAACTCGTCGAGGCCGAATACCGGGCTGTCGGGGCCGCTCTCGAGGGGGTGGAGGCCTTTGTGACGTTCGGAAACGTCGACCGCCCGCGCACTCTGCGCCGTCACCTGCCGGCGACGGCGCGTTTCGTCGACACTGAAGTGATCGAACTCGATGGGGCAACGTTCGGCTTCGCCGGCGGCGGTATCGACCGTGGCCTGGGGATTCCCGGCGAGGTCGGTGATGAAGAGATGGAAGCAAAGCTGGAGCGTCTCGGCGGTGTCGATGTGCTGTGCACCCATGTCCCCCCCGCCATCGGACCGTTGTCATCCGATGTCGTCGGCGGCCCCCAGAAAGGATCGGAACCGGTGCTCCGCTTCATACACCGGCACCGGCCTGCGTGGCATTACTTCGGGGACATCCATCAGCCGCAGGCGGTGGCATGGCGGGTGGGTGTCACCCGTTGCGTCAACGCAGGCTATTTTCGAGCTACGGGACGGGGGGTGAGACATGGCTGACTCCGGTGTCGACCTCGATCTGCTGGCGGCCGGTTACCGCCACCGCCCGGCGTCGGCGGCCAGCCGGGCGCGCGCCGTCAGGGCGGCGGCAGGGCTTTCCCCCGGCTCCCGGGTTCTCGACATCGGTGGCGGTTGCGGTGGCCATGCCGCCGTGTGGGCAGGCCGGGGTTTGCAGGCGGTGGTGCTCGACCGCTCGGCGTACATGCTGGCAACCGTGCCCGACGAGGTGATGTCTGTGCAGGGAGACGGTCTGCGGACTCCATTTCGTGACGGTGCGTTCCGACTCGTGCTCTACCACCTCGCCATCCACTATCTGCCGGTGGAACAGGCGCTGAGAGAAGCTTTCCGGCTGTTGGCTGGCCAAGGGCGACTGTGGATATGGACGATGACGCCGCCCGCGGTGCGCCGGTCCCATCTGGCGCGGTGGTTTCCCCGCGTCGCGGACATCGACGGGGAGCGCTTCGTCGAGAGTGCCGAGCTCAACCGGGCTGTGGTGGCGGCGGGGTTTCGCATCAACACCGAGGAACCGGAAGTGGAGTGGCGGGAGACCACTGCAGGGGAATGGATGGATGCTGCCGCTCAGCGGTATGTGTCGACGCTGCAACTCCTCACCGACGCCGAGCTCGCGGCAGGTTTGCGAGCCTTCGGCAGCGAACATCGGACGCGTCGAGAAAAAGTTCGCTATCCGTTGCGGTTTCACGTCGTCGGAGCGAGCAAGCCGCAGCTACGCTGAGTGCTCCACAATCGTGGCCACCATGCAGCAGACAGTCCAAACGATCGAGGTATCGGCTTCGCCGCAGCAGCTGTTCGACGTGGCGGCCGACTTGGACGCGTATCCGCAATGGGCGACGGGTGTCGAGGCCGTCGACGTCCTGCAGACGGATGCGGCGGGGAGGCCGCTACGCGTCCGCATGGTGGTGGACGGGTTCATAAAGCGCATCACATATGTGCTCGAATACAGCTACGACGAACCGCGGCGCCTGGAGTGGACGGCTGAACCCGGCACCGACATCAAGGCGATGGACGGCTACTACGAGTTCGTAGCACTCGACGATGGAGGAACCCGTGTGATCTACGCGCTGCGTGCGGACCCGGCCTTCCCGATCCCCGGGTTCATCCGCCGCCAGGCGGAGAGGCGTATCGTGACGACGGCGCTGCGCGAGCTGAAGCGGCATACCGAGTCGATGGCCGGCGAACCCGGCGCCTGAAGTGCGCATCCTGCTCGTCACGGGCAAAGGGGGAGTCGGCAAAACGACAGTAGCCGCCGCCACCGCGTTGAAGGCGGCGGACGCCGGGCATCGCACCCTGGTGATGTCAACCGACCCCGCCCACTCTCTGGCAGACGCCTTTGCCATGCCTCTCGGAGACGAGCCCACGACCGTGACCGAGAGGCTCGTCGGCCAGCAGGTCGACAGCCAGGTGCGCATGGAACGCCATTGGGGGAGAGTTCGCGATTACCTGACCGAGCTCTTCGACTGGGGAGGTTTGCAGGGGGTGGAAGCGGAGGAACTCACCGTCTTTCCGGGAATGGATGAGCTGTTCGCCCTCTCCGAGGTGCGCGACCATGCCACCTCGGGCCGCTTCGACGTGCTGGTGGTGGACTGTGCCCCCACCGCGGAGACACTGCGTCTGCTGTCACTGCCCGAGGTCCTCTCCTGGTATATGGACAAGATCTTCCCCGTGGAACGCAAGGTGGTGCGTGCGGTGCGCCCCGTCCTCTCCCGGGTGGTGTCGATGCCGATAGCCGGTGACGATGTCTTCCGGGCGGCGGAAGGCTTCTACGGGCGCCTCAGAGGCATCCGGGATCTGCTTGTCGACCCAGAGATCACCAGCGCCCGGCTGGTGATGAACCCCGAGAAGATGGTGATAGCCGAGGCCCGCCGCACCTACACGTATCTGGGGCTCTTCGGATATGCGGTGGACGCCGCCATCGTCAACAGGGTCCTTCCCGAATCTGTCACCGATCCTTATTTCAAGCGATGGCGTGAGATCCAGGCAGGGCATCTGGACGCGGTGGATGGAAGCTTCGCCGATGTCGCCATTCGCCGTCTGCGGCTGTTCGATGAGGAGATGGTGGGAGTGTCGCGGCTGCGGACGGTGGGGGATGAGCTGTATGGCGATCTTGACCCAACACGTCGCATGTCGCACGGCGTACCGTTCCGAGTGGAGGAGGAAGGCGGAAACGTGGTCCTGGTGCTGGCAGCCCCGTTTGCCGAACGCAGCGACGTCGAAGTGCTGCGGCACGACGACGAGTTGTATGTAACCGTTGGCTCGTACCGGCGGTCCTTCCTGCTGCCGGACACGTTGAAGCGGCGCCGCGTGTGTCGAGCCAAACTCGAGAAGGGATCGTTGCGTGTCACCTTCGGAATCGACAAACCCGCAACCAGATCAGCAGGCTGAAACGGAGCCCACCAGCTCCGCCGGCGACGCATGGGGGGTCGGGCTGCGACGTGCCGGCGCCCATTTCATGAAGGCCGGTTACGAGATCCTCGCCGGGATCAACGCACTCCTCGAAGAGATCGTCTCGCAAGAGGACGGCAACGGCGACGAGGACGGCGGTCCGCAGCGCATAGAGGTGGAATAGAGCGTCCAAGATGCGGCCCGCAGCCTGGAGCCGCGGGCCGCATCTGGGCTTGGAAGTGCCTCAACCGACGGTGATCTCCACCTTGCGAGGCAGCACCTCGGCCGATTTGCCGATGGCGATCTCGACGACACCGTCATTGCAGGTGGCGGTGATCGAGTCGAGGTCGAGCCCTTCGGGAAGGGTGATGGAGCGACGGAAATCACCGCCGACGATCTCCCGTACACGGAACGCATCGCTTTCCCGGCGCAGAGACTCGCTGCGAGTCCCGCTGATCGAGAGAGCACCCCGCTCGGTGGTGATCTCGAGGTCCTCCGAGGCGACTCCGGGCACTTCCGCCCTGATCAGGAGACTGTCCTCGCGGTCAACGACGTCGACCCGGGGCGCCCATGCACGCCTCCTCCAGGTAGAAGCCGCCAGACGGTCGAGATCGCAGATGATGTCGAACGGTTCCCAGCTTGCCAGCATTGTCGACCTCCTCATGGGTCTCAGGTGTATCTATAGGATAATATGACTATATCCCACTCAGATTCGTTTTGTCAATTCGATTGAGATTATCCCATACCTAGGTCGAGCTGCGGTCGGCGGTACTCCCTGCTGGCATAATCCGACCGTGATCGGCCGTGCCTACATCGGGCTGGTGATTGTCGGTCTTGGTGTCGTCTGGCTGCTCGATCAGTTGGGGGCCGTCGACGGTGGAGACACGATCGGCAAGTGGTGGCCGCTGGCCCTGATCGGACTCGGTGTAGTCCAGATCGTGTCGGACCAATCGTCGCTGGTCGGCTCTCTCCCCATCGTTGTCGCCGGCATGTTGCTGCTGGGTGTCACCACCGGGGCGACAGGCGACATCCCATTGGGGATCCTGGGCCCTGTTGTCCTGATCGGTGTCGGTGTGTGGTTCCTGACGGGAAGGCCCGGCCTTCGTCGACCCGACGCCGGCCCGCGGATAGCCAAGGTGACCGCGCTGCGCAGCGGGCGGGTCGTGAGTCGTTCCGATGCGTTTGAGGGAGGCAACGTCACCGTCATCCTCGGCGGGACCACGGTCGACTTGGAGGATGCAACCCCGCTGCCCCATGGAGCCCACCTCCGTGCCACCGTTGTTTTGGGTGGCCTGGACGTGATCGTGCCCCCACATTGGCGGGTCGAAGTGCGCGGACTGCCGTTGATGGGTTTCTGGGACGACACCCGCCGTCGGGCCGATGAGGCTCCAGGTTCACCGTTCCTCGTGATCCATGCCGTCGTCGTGCTCGGCGGTGTCGAGGTCAAACAGAGGAGCCGATGGGGTTGAGCAGACCCCGGCTACGCTGACCGACCGAGGAGGAGCTGTGGATTTCAGACGCGTCGCCGACCTGCCGCCGTACATCTTCGCAGAGGTCAACCGGCTGAAAGTCGAGGCTCGGCGAGCCGGAGACGACATCATCGACCTCGGTTTCGGCAATCCAGACATCCCTTCTCCACCCGAGGTGGTCGCCAAACTGACAGCAGCCGCAGCCAACCCCCGTAATCATCGTTATTCGGCGAGCCGGGGTGTGCCCAACCTTCTCAAGGCGGTCGCCGATCGCTACCGCCGTCGTTTCGCAGTGGACCTCGATCCCGAAACCGAAGTCATCAACACGATCGGTGCCAAAGAAGGTTTGGCCCATCTGATGTGGACCCTGCTGCAGCCCGGGGACGTCGCCATCGTGCCCGATCCGTCCTATCCGATTCACATCTACGCCCCTGTAATGGCAGGAGCCGAGGTACAGCGGGTGCTGCTGACGCTCGACGAGGATTTCTTCACCCGCATGCTGAAGGTGTTCCATAGCTCATGGCCCCGCCCTCGTGTCATCCTCACGTCCTTCCCTCACAATCCGACGACAGCCTGTGTCGACCTTGGTTTCTTCACCCACCTGGTCCGCTTTGCCCGCGAGCACGAGGTGATGCTGGTCCATGACTTCGCCTACGCCGACCTGATCTACGGTGACTACCAGCCTCCGAGCCTGCTCCAGGTCCCCGGAGCCCGGGAAGTCGGCGTGGAGCTGTACTCCCTTTCCAAAGGGCATTCGATGGCCGGATGGCGTGTCGGGTTCGTCGTGGGCAACTCCGGCGCGATCGCCGCTCTCGCCAAGCTGAAGAGCTACCTCGACTACGGAACCTTCCAACCCATCCAGATCGCCTCCATCATCGCCCTCAACGAATGCGACGATTACCCGCTGCAAGTGTCGGCGGCGTACCGGCGGCGTCGCGACACGCTGGTGGAGGGCCTCAACCGCGCCGGTTGGGAGGTGGCAACACCGGGTGGAACCATGTTTCTGTGGGCGCCGATACCGCACCGCTTCCGCTCTTTGGGGTCACTCGACTTCGCCATTCACCTCCTCAAGGAAGCCAAGGTGGCAGTGAGTCCGGGTATCGGCTTCGGTCCGGCGGGGGAGGGTTACGTCCGGTTCGCACTGGTGGAGAACGAGCAGCGCATTGCGCAGGCTGTGCGTGGCATCCGCCGGCTGCTCGAGAGTGGTTGAGCACCGGTCGGCATCCTCAGCCGTGGATTGTCGCCCGCCGCCACGTTTCCCTGCCCTCTCTGAGGGCCGCCACCGCCACTACCAGGGCCGCCGTCGGGTCCGCCCACCACCAGTCGACTGCGGCGTTGAGAGCCAGGCCGGTGAGCGTCGCCATCGACAGCACACCGTCGAGGAACGTCAACGCGGCTTCCGACCGCAGTGGGGCGGAGTTCATGGTTCGTGCCGTGCGCTGCTTCAGTGTCGCCAGGCCGAACATGATCACAGCGGTGATCGCGAGGTAGGCGATCCCCCACGGAGAAGCACCTGCGCGGCGCCCTACCGTCAGATCGCGAGCTGCCGCCACCGATATGACGACGCCGAGCATGACGAAGGCGATGGCCACCAGTCGAAGCGCCCGTCTGGTGCGGTGAAGGTCGTCGACCTCGTGGCCGGGAATGAGGTGCCACACCACCACCGAGGAGGCGAACACCTCGATGACCGAGTCGGTGCCGAACCCGAGCAGAGCCAGCGAACCGGCGGCAATACCGAGCCCGATGGTGAGCACCGATTCCCCAATATTCCACGCGATGGTGGCGTATTCGAGACGCAGGGCGCGCCGCAACAGCTCTCGGCGACGGGCAGTGATGATGCCCGCATCATGGCAGCGCAGGCGGCGGTTCGCTCAGGAGTCGCCATCCAGACGCGAATAGGCACGTTCGACGTAATCGGTCATCATGCGATGGGTGCTGAATGCGGGGGTGAGCCGCGCCATCGACTGCTTCATGCGCTGCACCCAACGACGGGGAATCCCCGCATCGTCGCGGTCGTAGAACTCGGGGACCACCTCAGACTCCAGCAGGTGGTACAACAGACCGGCATCTTCGGCGTCGGAGTTGTGCCGGCGACCGAAACCCCATCCGAGGTCATCCGCATGGCCTTCGAGCCACCAGCCGTCGAGGACACTCAGATTTACGACGCCGTTTGCAGCCGCCTTCATCCCCGATGTGCCCGAGGCTTCCTGGGGAGGGCGGGGGTGGTTGAGCCACACATCGGCACCGCCCACAAGTTGACGGGCCACCTCCATGTCGTAGTCCTCGACGAAGTGGATGTGGCCGGCGAGGTCGGCCGACCGCGCCATTTCGACGACCCATCTGATCAGAGCCTGTCCCTCCCTGTCTGCGGGGTGCGCCTTGCCGGCGAAGACGACCTGCACCGGGTGGCTGCTGCTGGTGAGGATGTTGCGGGCCCGTCCCGGATCGGACAGCAACAGACCGGCTCGCTTGTAGGTGGCGAAGCGGCGGGCATACACGATCGTGAGACAGCTGGGAGGAAGTTGGGTGGCGGCCCGGCGGAGTGTCTGCGGGCCCTCGCCGTGCCGGGCCCACTGCTCACGGAGACGGGCGCGCAGGTGGCGCAGCATCTCCTCCTTCTGCCTCTCATGTGCCTCCCACACCACCTCGTCGGGCACTTCGAGGACCTGCTTCCAGGCAGGGAGATCGACAAGGCGAGAAGGCCAATCCCGTCCCACCGCCTGTTCGTACACTCGCGTCATCGCCCGCCCCACCCATGTCGGGGTGTGCACCCCGTTGGTTATGGCCACAGTGGGCTCACCCTTGACGCTGCTCCAGCGCTCAGAAACGACCTCGGCATGACGCTTGCTCACACCATTCGTGATACCTGCAAGCCGGACTGCGAGAGCGCTGAGGTCGAAGCTGGTCTCGTCACCGTCGACCGGCACACCCAGATCGCGTAGTGTCTGCTCGTCGATGCCGGGAAGGCTGCCGTTGAGGTGGGCAGCCACCTCAGTGGCGGGAAACACTTCGTTTCCCGCCGGGACCGGCGTATGCAGGGTGAACAACGTGCGGCCCTCAACCACACGCCGGGCCTCGTCGAATGAGCTGCCGGCCTGGACCTCGGTGGACAACCTGTCGAGTAGCCCGAGGGCGGAATGGCCCTCGTTGACATGCCACACCGCGGGGTTGAGCCCCAAATCCTCGACTATGCGCACTCCTCCGATACCGAGGACTATTTCCTGAGCGAGGCGCATCTCCCGGGAGCGGACGTACAACAGATGTGAAATGGGGCGATCTGCCGGGTCGTTCTCGGCCAGATCGGTGTCGAGGAGCAGGACGGGAACACGTCCAACGTCGAGCCGCCACGCCCCAACGGCGACCCGTCTGCCGGGAAGCGCGATGCGCGCCGTCAACGCGTGGCCGTGCCGGTCGAGGACCCGCCGCAGCGGGCGTCGTACGAGCGGCATATTGAGGTAGTTGTGCTGCTGGTTGCCGTCCGGATCGACCGTCTGCGAGAAGAAGCGCCGGTACAGCATGCCGACACCCACGAGGGGTACTCCGAGATCGGATGCGGCTTTCACATGATCGCCGGCCAGCACACCGAGGCCGCCCGAGTACAGAGGGAGGGTGTGATGGATGCCGAATTCGGTGCACATGTAGACGACCGGACCGCGAAGCGGCTTGCCGAGGCGGGAAGCAAACCACGTCTCTGGGTTCGACATGTAGGCGTCGAACCGACGCAATACCTTGTTGTACGAGTCCAGGAACGAGCCGTTGTCGGCAAGTGCCTCCCACGTCTCACCGTCCACGCCATGCAGCAACGTCAGCGGGTTGCGGCGCTCGATCCAGCGCCGCGGGTCGATAGCTGCCCACAACTCAGCTGCTGCAGGATCCCATGTCCACCACAGGTTGTATGCAAGGTCGACGAGGCGTTCGAACTGTCCGGGGAGGCGCAGCGGTGTTCCCCCCTGGACGGGGATGGCGCGCTGGGCGGGACTGAGATGGTGGAGATGCATACCGGATCCGGGGTTCGGCAACTGCAGAATCGGCATTCTGCACGTATGACCTTGAGCATCGCAAACGTACAATCCCCGATCCCCACTGCGGAGGCCCCGATGTCATTCAGCGACGGTACCGCCGACTTTCGCTCGGATACCGTTACCCGGCCCACACCGGCGATGCGGCGCGCCATGGCGGAGGCAGTCGTCGGCGATGACGTGTACGGGGAGGATCCAACGGTCAACGCGCTCGAAGACGAGGTAGCGGAACTCTTGGGCAAACCGGGGGCGGTATTCGTCCCTACCGGCACGATGGGCAACCAGATAGCCCTCAACGTCCACACCAGCCCCGGAGATGAGGTGCTATGTGTTGCCGGGGCCCATGTACGCAATTACGAGAGGGGCGCCGCCAGCGCGTGGAGCGGGGTGGCTTTTCGGACGGTCGACGTTGCCGACGGTGTGATGATGCCGGCGGACGTGACGGCGGCGGTGGCGGACGGCCACCTTCCTCCGGTACGGGCGATCGTATGGGAGAACACCCACAATCTGTCCGGAGGCACGGTGGTTCCCATCGACGTGATGGAGGCCACCAGCACCCGGGCGCGTCGCGACGGTCTCCGCATCCATCTCGACGGGGCCAGGCTGTGGAACGCCTCCGTCGCCACCGGAGTGGCCCCGGCTCGTTACGCAGCTGCCGCGGACACGGTCATGTGCTGTTTCTCCAAAGGGTTGGGAGCACCGGTCGGCTCCATCCTCTGCGGCGACGCAGACTTCGTCACCCATGCCCGTGAGGTCCGCAAGCGACTCGGAGGCGGCATGCGCCAGGTGGGGGTTCTCGCCGCCGCTGCCCACATCGCACTCGGCGGACGGGAACGGGTGGCGGAAGACCACGCTCTTGCAACCCGTCTCGGCGCGGAATTGGCACAGCGGTTGCCGGCCGCGGTGACGGCGGACAGGGTGGCAACCAACATGGTCATGGTCGATGAGGGCGGCCTGCCATGTCCCGGAACCCAACTGCAAGAGATGCTGGCCCGGGTCGGGGTTCTCGTCGGTTTCATGCGTCCCGGCCTGCTGCGCTTCTGCACTCATCGCGATGTCGACGATGCCGACGTCGACCGGGTGGTGGCGGTCACCGACGAGTTGGCGGCGGGGTAACTCGCGTCTGCGGATGCGAGTCTCACCACCTACATGCGCTACGCGGTTCTGTTTCCCGGGCAAGGCAGCCAGCACATCGGCATGGGCGAGGACATCTTCGCCACCAGGCCGGATCTGCTTGGCGAGTCGGCAGATCGGATTCTCGGCTGGTCGCTGCGGGAGGCATGCCTCAACGGGTCCGCCGAGGATCTCACTCGAACGGAGCGAGCCCAGCCGGCTCTGTACGCCGTCTCATATGCCCTTTTCCAAGAGCTGTCCGCTGTAGTGCACCCCCCGCTTGCAGCGGCGGGGCATTCGCTCGGGGAGTACACGGCTCTGGCAGCAGCTGGGGCCTTTACGTTCGCGGACGGACTGGCATTGGTGGCGGCACGCGGTGCCGCCATGCAGGCGGCGGCTGCCGTAGAGGCTTCGGGAATGGCTGCTCTTCTCGGTGCCGACGTGGAGGCTGCCGAGACCATGGTGGCAGCGTGCCGAGGCGCCGGCGGGAAGTTGTGGGTTGCCAACCTCAACGCACCGGGTCAGGTCGTCGTGGCAGGCGCAGCGGCCGACCTCGAATGGGCAGTGGCACACGGGAGGGACTTCGGGATCCGCCGGGCCGTTCCGCTCGATGTGGCCGGCGCCTTCCACAGTCCGCTGATGGCGCCGGCTGCCGAGGATGTCGCCCGGGCACTCGTGTCCGTCCGTGTCGGCGAGCTGGCATTCCCGGTGTTGGCCAATGCCACCGCGGCTCCTCATGGAGGCGACGTGGTCGGGCTGTTGATTCGCCAACTCATATCACCGGTGCGCTTCGCAGAGTCGATAACTTCGATGGCGGCTGCGGGTGCCGAGGTCTTCATCCACGTCGGGCCCGGTGACGTGACGGCCGGGATGGTCCGCCGCTGCGCGCCGGATGCCGAGGTGATCGTCGTCTCCCGGCTGGATCAGGTCGGGGAAGCTGCGCATCAGGTTCGGGGTTCGTAGGATGACGGGTCGAGATGACAGGAGTCGCATGAGGTACGCCGAGATCATCGGCTGGGGGAAGTGCATGCCGCCGACTGTGCTGTCCAATGCCGACCTGGAGCGGATCCTCGACACATCCGACGACTGGATCACCACACGAACGGGCATCAAGGAGCGTCGTATCGCGCATGTCGAAGTTTCCGAACTGGCCCGGGTTGCTGCCGAGGAGGCGCTTGCCGCCGCCGACCTGGCAGGCCGCGACGTGGACCTCGTGGTTCTGGCAACCTGCACACCGGAACGCCTGGTACCGCCGACCGTTGCCCTGGTGCAAGACGCCATCGGCGCTCACGGGTCGGCCGCCTTCGATCTCAACGCCAACTGCTCCGGCTTCGTCTATGCGCTGGCGGCGGCCACCGACATGATCCGAGGTGGGCGATTCGACCGAGCTCTGATCATCGGAGTGGAGAAGCTCAGCTGGATCATGAACTACAAGGACCGGGCCACCAGCATCCTCTTCGGTGACGGCGCCGGCGCCGCCGTGTTGCAGGCAACCGATGAGCGGCTCGGCCTCCTGTCTTACGAATTGGGTGCCGACGGTTCGGCTGCGGGCCTGCTGTGCGCCGACTGGGTCGGCACTCAGGGGTCGCCGCGGCGCGACGGCCTGCCGGCCTTGTTC
>CAZIEQ010000026.1:0-15115 GCA_964538725.1 uncultured Acidimicrobiia bacterium
TGTGCCGATATTGCGCAGCGTCTTGGAGTCGCGAAGCCCCAGGTTGTTGCTCGCCTGTTCGCTCTTGATAGTGAGAGTTACGAGCACCACCTCCACGACCCCGCCGGCGTAGGAACCCGAGCCGGTGACGGCGAAACCGTCGTCATGGGCTTCGATGTCCCCTCCGATGGCTGTCAGCATGGAAACCGTGGACGCGATGCGATCGCTCTCTTTGACCCGCAGCTCACCGGCATCAGCGACCACCGTCGTGCCTTCGGCGAGGCCGCCGAGGACCGCCACCAGCGGCAACTCGTCGAGCATGCGCACCGTCAACGCTCCACTCACTTCTGCTGCCTGCAGCCGGCCCCCGGTGACGGTGACATCACCGACCGGGTCTCCCAGCACGTTTGCAGTCACTTCGATCGCCACGCCGGCGCCCATCGCGGCGAGAACGTCGAGGAAGCCGGTTCGTCCCGGATTGAGGGAGACACCGCGGGTCGTGACCACCGAACCGGGCACTGCGGCTGCAGCCGTCCACAGGAAAGCCGCCGACGAAGGGTCCGACGGCACGGAAACCTGCAGCGGGGGTACCGGGCCGGGATCCACTCGAAAACGTGTCTCCGACTCCCACACTCCCCTGCCCAGATGTTGCAGCCATCGTTCCGTGTGATCGCGAAAACCGGGAGGGCTGTCGACCGTGCTGCCGCCGTCGGCCTGCAAGGCGGCCAGCATCACCGCGGTGCGCACCTGCGCCGAGGCGATACCCAACTCCACATGTGCCCCCTGCAGGGATCCTCCATGCACCGACACCGGTGGCCTGCCTCCCGGTCCGGGCGTGACTTCACCGCCGAACGCCGCCAGCGGACCGACGAGGCGCGTCATGGGACGCCTTCGCAGAGATTCGTCGCCGTCGAGGAGGCTGCGGAACGGGCGCCCTGCCAGCGCTCCCGTCATCAGCCGCATCGTCGTTCCGGAGTTGCCGGCATCGAGCACCGCAGCAGGCTCGGACCATGCACCGATGCCGGGCGAGTGCACCGTCCCTGCGGTGATGTTCACTCCAAGGCAGCGGAGCACACGCCGTGTCGACTCGACGTCACCTCCAGGCCCCAGGTTCCGCAGGTTGCTGCTTCCCGGCGCCATAGCAGCCAGGATGAGAGCGCGGTGTGACAGCGACTTGTCCCCCGGAATGGCCGCGTCGGCGTGGAATGGACCACCCCGGGGAGCCACTTGGCGGATCATGTCGGTTGTGCCGCTCGATAGAGATGACGCACCTCGGCCACGGTGAGATGCCGCCAGTCTCCTGCCGACAAACCGGGACTGCGGACCGGTCCGATGGCGGTGCGGACCAGTTGTTCCACCGGGTGGCCGACTGCCGTCATCATGCGCCGCACCTCCCTGTTCCTGCCCTCTCCCATGACGATGTCGACCATGGATCTGCTACCGGCGGTGCCTACCCGACTCACATGCACCGCTGCGGCCGGACCGTCATCCAGCGCCACACCCTGCAACAGCTTCCGGCAGGCCGCGTTCCCGATATTGCCTGTAACCATCACCCTGTATGTCTTGGTGATCCCGTAGCGGGGATGGGTCACCAGGTCTGCCAGATCACCGTCGTTGGTAACGAGGATCAGTCCCTCCGAGTCGGCATCCAGCCTGCCGACGGGAAAGACTCTCGGCTGCGGGGGCACCATACCTACAACGGTGCGGCGGCCCTGCGGGTCGTGAGCGGTCGACACAACTCCGACCGGCTTGTACAACAGGTAGTAGACCTGGTCGGGCCGCATCGGAAGCGGGACGCCATCGACCGTGACCCGGGCGGTATCAGGGTCTACCTTCTGCCCGAGGTGAGCCGGTGCTCCGTCGACGACCACCCTGCCTGCCTTGATCAGATCTTCGGCCCCCCGCCGGGAACTGAGCCCGGTGTGGGCGATCAGCTTTTGGAGTCGTTCGATGATGCCTCCGGGCGGAACGGTCTCTCCAGCGTCTCCACCACGTCTGCGGGGGGTACATGATCGGCCAGAGGGGGAAGCTCAGCGACGCTGTTGATGCCGAGCTGCTCCAGGAACTGGGGGGTGGTGCCGTAGAGCACCGCTCGCCCCGGGCCGGGATCGCGGGCCACCTCGGCGATGAGTTCGTGACGCTGCAACGTGCGCATCGCCTGTTCGCTGTCGACACCGCGGATCTCCGATACCTGACCTCTGGAGACGGGTTGGCGGTAGG
Source organism: uncultured Acidimicrobiia bacterium (assembly GCA_964538725.1). Lineage (GTDB taxonomy): Bacteria > Actinomycetota > Acidimicrobiia > Spongiisociales > JAOTWH01 > CAZIEQ01. The sequence goes on from CAZIEQ010000026.1 coordinate 2,200, forward strand.
CGACAACGGCCAGTGCTTCGAGAGCCGCCCGGCTGATCTTGCGTGCGGTGTCGGAGGCGGCGAACCGCTCCAGATACCCTTTGGTGTCGGGATGGGTGTACAGACGCCACCCTCCAGCAACGGCCCGCAGCACCACACCCCGACCGTCGAGGTCGCGTTGTAGGTTCTTCAATTCCACTTCGACACGCTCTGCGGGGAGTTCCAAGACCTGGGCGAGGTCGGCTATCGGCACCGGCTCTTCGGCAACGAACAGCACAGCCTCCAGTACCCGGCGGGGATCGGTCACTTTGCATCCCCAGCTATGGCTTCATCGACTCTGGCAACGTTGATCGGACCCCAGGTCTCTTGTTGACTGATCGACAACGTTCCCCAATGGACCAGTTCCAGCAGCGCCAGGAAGTATGCGGCTATCTCGACCCGTCTGGTGCAGTGTGTCACCAAGTCGTCGAACTCCGCAACGGCGACCCGCTGCACTCGAAGTCGCAGGTCGGCGATGGCCTCCTCCACCGACGGCAGATCCAGGTCGAGGTGGTCGGTGTCTGGTTCGGCGCCGCCACGCTGCAAGATGTCGGCTGCCAGCGTGCCCAGGCCGGCGACATCGATGGGCAGTGGCGCCGGCTGCGGCCGCGGGTGCATGCCTGGTTCCAGGCCGACGGTGCGGGGAACATGGCGGGCGGCAGCCTGCCATCGATGGGCGATGACCGCGGCCACGTCTTTGAATGTGAGACAGGCCAACAGCCTGGCAAGCAGCCTGTCGCGTTCTTCGCCCAGCGCCAGCTCTTCGTCGAGCTCGGGATCGGTGTCGGTTGGCAGCAGACGGCGCGCCTTGAGCTGGATGAGCGTGGCGGCGATGAGGAGAAACTCTGACGTCACCTCCATGTCGAGGTGGTTCATAGCCTCCAGGTGAGCCAGGTATTCGGCGACGAGATCCGATAGGGAGAGTTCGGTCACATCGAGCTCCCGCGAGGTGATGAGATGCAGCAGCAGGTCGAGCGGACCTTCGAACATGTCCGTCTTCACCGCGTATGTCACCGGCAGCCTCCTGGAAACGGTGAAGAGTTTATGGCCGTCCCGCCGGCTCTCGTGAACATTCAGACCCGATCGGCCTTTTGCAGCAGCTTCCATACCGCAGTGTCGATCCCGGCGGGACAGGCCCCATGATGGTTGTGCGCATAGGCGACCACCAGCTCTTCGCAGCCCGCGTCTTGCAATGCCGCGGCCCCCAAGGCCCCGTGGCGCAGATACGCCTCCCAAAGCGACGGTGTGGGGAGGTGCATCGCCGCCAGGATCGTTGCCATGCTGCGTCGCACCGGTCCCAGGCGACTGACCGCCTTGCCGGCGTCGTGGAGTAGCCCGGCCCGGGCTACCGTACGGGAGCCGCCCGACTCCAGCACCACTCGTGCCGCCCGCAGACCGTGCCTCTGATCGGCCGGTTGCATGTCCCAAAACAAGGATTCCTCCCGCGGCTGCAGCAGGGCTGCCACCTCCGCCTGTTCGGCAGGCGTCAGCCGTCGGGAGGTGACCACCGCGATGAACCGTCTCACCAGATGCAGCATCAGTTCAGGGCGAAGTCGATGATGGAGTTGATTGGGCCCGACAGGAATCTGAAGAAGCCGTCTACGGCCAGCAGCAGCACTATGAGGATGATGAACCCGTACGGCTCAACACGCGAGTACAGCCGCTTCCCTTCGGGGGGAAGGATCAGCGGCAGCAGCCTGCTGCCGTCCAACGGGGGGATCGGCAGCAGGTTGAATACCGCCAGCACCGAGTTGAGGACCACGACGCCCAAGGTCACCCGAGCCATTGTCAGGTTGCCGTCGACAACGGGAAACACGACCCGACCGGCGATGATCGCCAATGCGATATTCGATGCCGGTCCGGCGAGGGCCGTGATTGCCATGTGGGCTTCCGGCCTGCGGAAGTTACCCGGCACGACAGGCACCGGTTTCGCCCATCCGAACACCGTTCCTCCCGACAAGGCCAACAGCCCGGGAAGAATGATCGATCCCATCGGATCGAGATGGGGCACCGGGTTCAGCGTGAGGCGCCCCGCTCGATGGGCCGTCGAGTCGCCGAGGCGGAACGCGACCAGGCCGTGCGATACCTCGTGCACGATGACTGATCCGACGATGATCGCCACCACGATGACGGCGTCCACCACGTCGTTACCGGTGAAAAGCACTCGCCTACGACGCTACCTCTGCGACTTGCAGCCGACGCACAGCACCGACTCGGGACGAACGGCCAGCCGCGCAGGCGTTATCTCGTTGCCGCAGCTGTCACATACTCCGTAGCTACCGGCGTCGATCTTTCCCAGAGCAGATTCGACGTCTGCCAGCATCGTGCTCAGTGACCGGGCAAGGCCGAGGCGCTCAGTACGGTCGGCGGTGGCGGCAGCGGCGTCGGCGAAGCTGCCGTGGTCACCGTCGGGTCGCAGCTCTCCCGAGGGAGTTGCTCCCAGTTCGTCCAGCTGGTGGAGGAGCTTGGTCCGTTCTTCCTCGAGGGCTTGCTTGGTGGCGTCAAACGTCATGCTCATAGGGCCCGTGGGTGGCAGGTGACGTATACCTCATGGAGATGAGCGGTAGTAACCCGCGTGTATACCTGCGTGGTGCTGATGCTAGCGTGACCGAGCAGTTCCTGGACGGTCCGCAGGTCTGCCCCTCCCTCCACGAGATGGGTGGCGGCGCTGTGCCGCAGCACATGCGGTGACAGACGGGCCTCGGAGATGTTGGCGCTGCGGGCATGTCTGCGCAGCAGGTACCAGGCGCCTTGTCGGCTCAAGGGCCGGCCGCGGGCGTTGACGAAGAGGCGATCCACCTTGGCGATGGCCGCCCGGTCCGGCAGCCACTCTGATATGGCCGACAGGGCCGGCCTTCCAAGAGGAACGATGCGCTGTCTGTTGCCCTTGCCTGTGAGGAGCACCGAACCCGCTTCGCGATCCACATCGAGCACATCCACCGCCATGGCCTCCCCCACGCGGGCGCCGGAGCCGTAGAGAAACTCGAACAGGGCGCGGTCGCGCCTTCCCAACGGGCGAGTCGTGTCGGGGGCGGCCAGCACCGCCAGCACTTCGGCGACGGTGAGGGCCTTGGGCAGGCTGCGGGGGCGACGGGGGCTGTCCAGCAGCCGGGTGGGGTCGTCGCCGCTGATGCCTTCTGCCACGAGGAAACGATGCAGTCCCCGCAAGCCGCTGACCTTGCGGGCGATCGTGGTCGGTGCCAGACCGGCAGCATGCAGAGAGGCGACGAACTCGGATACGAGGTCACTGTCGGAAGGGCGCCCGTCGAGGAACTCGACGTATTGGGCCAGGTCACGCCGGTAGGCCGCCACCGTGTTGGGCGACAATCCCCGCTCCGCCGCCAACGACGCCAGAAACTCGGCGACGTTCGCTTCGGTGTCCATCAGGTACGTAGTCGTACCGCGAGGAGAACTCCGATCAACGTCTTCGCATCGTCGAACTCGCCTCGCATCGCCATGGCATGTGCCTCGGCGAGGGGCATCGCGACGATCTCCGCCATCTTCTCCTCGGCCCCGTGTGGCGCCACAGGACGCCGCTGAAGCTCCTCGGCGAGATAGACGGTGAGGTGCTCGTCACAAAAGCCGGGAGTGGCGAAGTAGGAGGCGATCTCGGTGAGGCGCTGCGGGTGGTAGCCGATCTCCTCCACAAGTTCCCGCGCCGCGGTGGTGCGGCGATCCTCACCCGATTCCAACTTTCCGGCCGGAATCTCCAACATGTGACGGTCCACCGCAGCCCGGTACTGGCGGATGAGGACGATGTCGTCACCCTCGAGCGGCACCATTGCCACTGCTCCGGGATGCCGCACGACGTCGCGCAGAATCTTCGACCCGTCGGGGGCCGCCACTTCCCACTGCTCGAAGTCGACAAAACTGCCGTGTGCCAGGCGACGGCGGGCGACGACCTCGAACGCCGACGCCATGTCAGGTTCGCTCGGGTATCGGGGCGCCGGTGGGCAGCGGCGTCACCACCCGGCGGGCCCGGCGGCTCTTAGCGGCGGCGATGAAGCCGCGGAAGAGCGGATGGGGTCGGTTGGGTCTCGATTTGAACTCCGGATGGAACTGGGTAGCCAGGAAGAAGGGATGGTCGGGAACTTCGATGATCTCCACCAGCAGGCCGTCTGGAGAGGTGCCCGACATACGCACCCCGGCGTCTTCGAGATCCTGGCGGTAGCGATTGTTCAGCTCGAAACGGTGCCGGTGGCGCTCGTACACGACCGGTTCCCCGTAGAGGCGATGGGCCAGAGAGCCCTCCTCGAGTCTTGCTGGATAGACGCCAAGGCGCATCGTGCCTCCCATGTCCTGCACCGTCTGCTGGGAGTCGAGCAGGTCTATGACGGGGTATGACGTCGTCGGGTCGAACTCCGCACTGTTGGCGTCGCTGTGCCCGAGTTTGGAACGTGCCCAGTAGATGACGGCACATTGCAGGCCCAGGCAAAGGCCCAGGTATGGAATGCCGGTCTCGGCTGCATACCGGGCAGCGCTCACCTTCCCTTCGATGCCCCGCACTCCGAATCCGCCCGGCACGAGTATTCCGTCCAGGCCGTCGAGATAGGTCTCGGCGAGCAGCCCATCGACGTCGTCGGATGGGATCCACCGCAGGTCGAGCTGCACGTCGTTGGCGAAGGCCCCATGTTTCAAGGCTTCGACCACTGAGAGGTATGCATCGGGTAGATCGACGTATTTGCCGACCAGCCCCACCGTTACCTCATCATCCGCCCTCTCCATCCGGTCCACCATTGCCGACCACTCGGCCAGGTCCGGGGCGGGGGCATCGATTCCCAGGTTGGAGCAGAGGACTCGGTCGAGCCCACCGGCATTCAGCACCAGCGGCACCTCATAGATGTTGCCGGCATCCGGGGCGTTGATCACAGCTGAAGCGGGGACGTCGCAGAAGAGGCTGATCTTGCGCCGCACCGCTTCGTCGACCGGACGGTCGGAACGCACGACGATGGCGTCGGGCTGCAGGCCCCGGCTGCGGAGTTCGGCCACCGAATGCTGCGTGGGCTTCGTTTTCAGCTCCTCGGACGGTGCTATGTACGGCACCAAGGTGACATGGACGTGAAACGTGTTGGCCCGACCGACGTCGTTACGCAGCTGGCGTATCGCCTCGAGGAACGGCAGGATTTCGATGTCGCCGACGGTGCCTCCCACCTCTGTTATCAACACATCGACGTCGTCGCGTTCCGCCAGCTTGCGGACCCTCGCTTTGATCTCGTTGGTTATGTGCGGAATGACCTGCACGGTGTCACCCAGATAGTCGCCGCGGCGCTCCTTGTGAATGACCGCCTGATATACAGAGCCGGTGGTGACGTTGGAGTCGCGATGCAGATCCTTGCCGGTGAACCGCTCGTAATGTCCCAGGTCGAGGTCGGTTTCACCCCCGTCGTCGGTGACGTAGACCTCCCCATGCTGGAATGGGTTCATCGTGCCCGGGTCGACGTTGATGTACGGGTCGAGCTTCTGGTTGACGACTTCAAGACCCCGGCTGCGCAGCAGCCGACCCAGCGACGCCGCGGTGATGCCCTTGCCGAGACTGGAGGTCACACCGCCGGTGACGAAGACGTATTTGCTCACGTTGCTTCGAGACGGGGCACGCTGAACGAGCGTAGCAGTAGCACGCCGAACCCCAAGTCTTCGCCGGGGATGGGCGCAGCCGGCAGCTATCCAGGTTGCGGGCCGACCCTGGCAAGGAGCTCGGCGGCGTGGTCTCTTCCCCGCTCTGAGTCCGGCAGACCGCCCAGCATGCGGGCCACTTCTGCCACGCGGGCGTCGCCTTCCACCCGGCACACGCGCGCCGTCGTCCCGTTCCGTTCGACGACGAAGTGAGTGTCGGCAAAGGCGGCCACCTGGGGGAGATGGGTGACACACAGGACCTGGCGACCTTGCCCGAGGCGGGCCAGCTTTGCACCCATGGCCAGGGCGGTGCCTCCACCCACTCCGGCATCCACCTCGTCGAAGGCCACTATCGGAGCGTCACCCGTACCGGTGGCCAGGCGCAGCGCCAGCACCAGCCGGCTCAGCTCGCCACCAGAAGCCGTCTTGCTCACAGGGTGAAGGTCGAGTCCGGCGTCGGATGCGAACAGCAACTCGATGCGGTCCCCTCCGGCCGGACCGGGCTCTGCAGGGGAGACGCGGAACTGCACCGCCGGGTCGCGGAAACCGAGTTCGCTCAGCTGTGCTTCCGCCGCCGCTGCCACCCGCTCGGCGGCATGACTGCGCGCCTGCCGGAGCCGGGATGCCGTTGCCGACGCCCGTTCCTCGGCAGCGGCCACCTCGGCTGCGATCGACGCTGCCCGCTCCACGAGGGCATCCAACTCCTCCACCCTGGTGATGGCCCGCTGCCCGGCGGCGAGCACATCTTCGAGGGTGGGGCCGTACTTACGCTGCAACGTTCGCAGCAGGGCGACCCGCTGCTCCACGTCGTCGAGCCGGCCGGGGTCGGAGGCGAGGCCGTGCAGAGTGCCGGCCACTACAGCCGACAGCTCCGACACGATGGCAGCGGCCTCCTCGGAGGCCTCCACTGTGGGATCCAACGTAGGGTCCAGCTCTGCGACGTGTCCCAGATGTGCCCTCGCCTCGCCCAAAAGCACCTCCGCGCCGCCGCGGCCTGTCAACGCCTCGTATGCAGCTGCCAATCTCTCCGAGATTTCCTCGGCGTGACGAAGACGGCGAACGGATACTTCCAACTTCTCGTCCTCCCCCACCGCAAAAGCGGCGGAGGCGATCTCATCGGCTTGGAATGCAGCCATGTCGCGTTCCCGTTCGATCGCACCGGGGTCGTCGCTGACTGTGGATCGATCGCGGCGTAGCCGGTGCAAAAGCTCCCACGCCTCGGCGTAATCTGCCAGCGCCTGCATGCCCGACGGGTCCAGCGAAGCATCCAACATTCGCCTGGCCTCACCGGGGCTGGTGACAGCGATCTGGTTGCCTTGGGCGACGATCGCGATGTGGGGAGACACTCGCTCTGCCAGTACGCGGGCGGGGACCATCGTGCCGTCCAAGTAGGCGCGCCCCCGGCCGTCGGCTGCAATGCGTCGGCGCACAACGAACTCTTCCTCGCCGACGATGCGGGCCTCTACCGTGGCTTCGTCGCCGTGCGGTCCGATCAGATGGCGGGACACCGGCTCTCCAGAGAGGAGCCGCACCGCTCCGAGGAGCATCGTCTTGCCGGCGCCGGTTTCACCAGTGACTGCGACGAAGCCCGGGCCGGGCTCTATGCGGGCCTCATCGAGTAGCCCAACGTTGCTAACGGCCAGTTCGTCGATCATGGTGCAATACCGAATCTGGCACGCAGCACCGACAGGAAGCCGTCACCGGTGAGCGTGACGAAGCGGGCAGGCCGGCTGCCCCGTTGGATCGTCACGGTCTGACCGGCAGCCACCTCACCGATGTAGATGCCGTCTACGTCGAGATGTCCGGGACGGCCTACCAGTGTCATCGTGATCGTGTCGCCGGCCGATGCGACGACCGGACGGCCGAACAGGTTGTGGGGTGCAACCGGCACGATGACGAAAGCCTCCATGGAAGGGTCGACGACGGGACCGCCGGCGGAGAAGGCATAGGCGGTGGAGCCGGTAGGGGTGGCAACGACGACACCGTCGGCGCGGAACACGGTGAGCTTCTCCCCCGAAATGGAGACCTCGGCCTGGAACGCCCTGCTGGCATCGGCTTTGCGTAGCACCACGTCGTTGAAGACGGTGACGCTGCCGGCGGGACCTTCGACGGCCGCCGTCATTCGTGTCGTTTCGGTGTAACGGCCGGCAGCCAGCCGGGCTACTGCCTCTTCTGCGTCGTCCGGAAGCACCTCGGCGAGGAAACCCACCGTTCCCACATTGATTCCCAACACCGCAATCCCGGCTTCGAGCGCGGCTCCGAGGGCGTGGAGGACGGTGCCGTCACCTCCTACCGCAACCATCACATCCCCTGGGGCGGCGTCGCCGTCGGTGACTTCCACCCCCAACTCGTCCGCGGCGCGCCGGATCCGTCCGGCAACCTCGGCCGCCAGTGGACTTTGGGGACGGGCGACGACGATGATTCTCACGGCGACACGGCTTCTTGGATGGTGCGGAGGCCGATCGTAGGACCTCGACGGTCCAGCAGCAGGAAGAACTCGCGGTTTCCTTTCTGACCGGTGATCGGCGACGGGACCACTGCGGCGGCGTGCAGGTCATGAGCTTGCAGCCCCGAGGCGACGGCGGCAACGGCGCCGGCATGCAGAGCCGGTGAGGTGACAACTCCCGAACGTCCCACATCGGACCGCCCCACCTCGAACTGCGGCTTGACCAGCAGCAGCCAACGAGCGTCGGGTCCTCCGGCCGCGGCGAGCGGCCTCCCCAGCGTCACCAGCGAGATGAACGAGACGTCTGCCACCACCAGGTCGAACGGTGCCCCGAGGAGACGCGGGTCCACATGACGAAAATTGCAGCGTTCCACTACCTGCACCCGGTCGTCGGCGCGTAGCCTCCACGCCAGCTGGCCGTAGCCGACGTCGACTGCCACCACTGACGCCGCCCCGTGTTGGAGCAGACAGTCGGTGAACCCTCCCACCGCGGCACCGACATCCAGGCAGCGCCGTGCGGACACGTCGATCTTCAGCGCCGCCAGTGCGGCAGCGAGCTTGTCACCGCCGCGTCCCACATAACGACTCGGGGCGGCAGTCAGCTTGATCGGTGTGGCCCGGTCGATCAGGGTGGCAGGGCGGGGTCGCGGAATCCCTCCCACCTCGACGGCGCCGGAGTCGATCATCCGACGAGCCGAGGTGCCGGAAACGGCCAACCCCCTACGCACCATCTCCCGGTCCAGTCGCTGCCTGCTCAGCCGGACTCCTCGACTTCGGGGTCGAGGACGGCCTCGAGAGTATCCGCCAGGGCATCCGCCAGGTCGGGAGCTTGTACCGCGTCGGCGGCGGCGAGAGCCGCCACAGCTTCGGCGGCCTCGGCAAGGTCGGGCATAGTATCCATGGGACCGATTATCGACGGTGGCGCAGCCTAGGGAGTGCTTTTGATCCCCATCCGGGATATCAACCCAACTCGGATCACTCCGGTGCTGACGATTGCCATCATCATCGTGGCGACTTTGGTGTTCGTTGTGACACAGCCCCAGGACGACACCGAGGCGGTGAGATTCCTCTACGAGCGCGCTGCCATCGCCTGCGAACTGACTACCGGGGAGCCGCTGGAGGTTCGAGAGATCAACCAGGATGTCTGCCTCGACGAGCCGGGCGGGTCGGCTGTCCCCTTCCCCGACAAGAATGTGTGGCTGGCGGCCGTCGTGTCCATGTTCCTCCACGGCGGGTGGGCACATCTCATATTCAACATGTGGGCGCTGTGGATCTTCGGCAACAACATCGAGGAGTCGTTCGGCCGGCTCGGTTATCTGGCCCTATACGGCATCGGAGGTGTGGTGGCCACGCTGGGATTCGTCGCTGCCAATCCGGACGCCACCGTTCCATTGGTGGGTGCTTCGGGTGCCATTGCAGCGGTGATGGGGGCATACGCAGTGCTCTTTCCAGGCCATCAGGTATTGACGTTGTTCTGGTTCTGGATCGTCCCCATTCCGGCGGCCGCGTTCCTTCTCATATGGTTCTTCGCCCAGTTTGCCTTCATCGGTGAGAGCAGCGGCATCGCATGGGAAGCCCATGTCGCCGGGTTCATCTTCGGCATTGTGGTGGCGCTGGCGCTGCGCCGTGTTCTGCTGCGGCGCGCCGGGACCGCCGGCGACTCCCAGCCGTCACTGTTTCGCTGAAGACAGCAGGTCGGGGAGCGCCGCAACCGAATCCAGGACGTAGTCCGGCGCCAGTTCTGCAGTGATCTTCGTGCCCGGCGGGGTGACCCCTGTCGTGACCAGTACGGTCACCCACCCCTCGGCCATACCAAGGGCCAGGTCGGTCTCGGGACGGTCACCCACCACCCACACCGGCGAATCGCCGACACGTTCCCTGATGAGAGTCCGCATCGGGCGGTGCGGCTTGCCGCACACGGTTGCCCGCCGCCCGGTGGCCGCTTCCAACGCAGCCAGGATGGCACCGCCGCCGGGCCACATGCCCTGGGGAGTCGGGTAGGTGGCGTCGTGGTTGGTGGCGATCAGCGCTGCACCGTCCCGAACGGCATCGGCTGCACGCTGCAAGCGGTCGTAGGTCAACCCCCTGTCGAGGCCGACGACCACAGCGTCCGCGTCGGAGGGAACTTCGGTCACCAGCAGCCCGCTTGTAGCAAGCGTCTGTTCGAGCCCCGCCTCCCCGAGGACCAGCACGGTGGCTGCCCTGCCGTGCAGATACGCCGCCGCTGCCATGCCTGAAGTGACGACGTCATCATTCGCCGCCGGAAACCCGGTGGTTGCCTCGATGTGACCGGCCACGGCCGACGCGGTCTTGGTCGAGTTGTTGGTGACGAACAGCAGCTTCACCCCTCTTGCAGTCAGTTGTTGCAGGGTGGCCCCGGCATCGGGTACCCCTTCTTCCCCGACGTAGAGCACACCGTCGAGGTCCAATACGACGGTGAGCGCAGTCACCGGACGGTGCGGCGCCCGAACGCCTCCACGGTTCGTTGCAGCAGGTTCGCTGTCAGCTGCAAAGAGTCCAGCGACACCCGCTCGTCGTTGCCGTGGAACATGGCGATCAGATCGCCGAAGGCCACCCTGTCGTCGAACAGGCCGACTCCGTAGGCGACACTGCCCCGATCTCGGAAGAAGCGGGCGTCTGTACTCACCGGTATGAGCGTGGGGACGATGCGGCGGGTGCCCCGCAGCGACTCGTACGCGTCGCCGATGGCCTCCCACAGAGGTCCTGCCGCCGCGGAGCTGTTGCCTTCATGATCGAGAACCGGTGTGATGTCGAGTTGCTCGTAGAGGTCCGGCCCGAGGACTTTACGAAAGTGGTCGTCGAGCGACGCCTCGTCCTGGCCGGGTAGCAGGCGGATGTCGATATCCGCGCTGCCGGCATCGGGCACCACGTTGGCTTTGATACCGGCGGTCAACATATTGGGGCTCAAGGTCATGTGTGTGCATGCATGAGCCCAACGGGCGAGGAGGGGATCGGCGGCGGCCAACCGGTCGATGGCGTCGTCGACGCGTTCGGGATCGATCAGGTCCCGCCGGATGTCGTCGGTGACCTCCATCTCGGCGACAAACGCCCGCCATTCAGGTGTGATGTCGACCGGAGTACCGCCGGCTGCCAGCCTCGACACGGCAGCAGCCAGCGGGATGAGGGCATTGTGGGTGGCATAGGGCTGGCTGCCGTGGCCCGGTACCCCCGCCGATGTGACTCGGCGCCAGAAAGGGCCCTTTTCGGCAACGGTGACCGGCAGGGCGGCACCTGCAGGTCCGTACACGTTGGGGCAGGCGATTTCCGTCAGTACATAGTCGCATAGCACCTCGTGGGCAGCATGCTCCAGGAGATATTCGGCGCCCAACCCTCCTCCCGCCTCCTCGTCCGCCACACCCAGATAGACCAGATCCCCGGGAAGCGGAGCAGCGTCACCGTCGAGCCATCGCTTGAACACCGCGGCCATGGTTGCGGTCAGGTTGAGCATGTCGACCGCTCCCCTGCCCCACACGAAGCCGTCTCGGATCACACCTCCGAACGGGTCGACAGACCAGCCGGTGGCGTTCACCGGCACCACATCGAGATGCCCCATCAGCAGCAGAGACGGTGCCTCCCGGTGCGATCCCCGCACCCTGTAGACAACGCTCTGACGTCCCGGATGAGGTTCGAAGACACGACCTTCCACACCGAAGAACCCTGCGAGGGTCTCCACCGAGCGGTGTTCGTTGCCCGAGTCGTCGGTGCCGTCGTTCACACAGGCGTTGCGGATCAGATCGACCAGCAACTCGACGGCGCCGAAGGAGTCGGTCACATCGAGCCTCCAACCGCGTGGTGCATGACGATGCTGCGGGCGGCGAATCCGTTCGACTCGAAGAAATTCTTCGCCTCGCGGTGGCCGGGCAGCACGTGTGCATCGAACAGGCGACACCCTGCCGCGGTCAGGTCGGCGATGGCAGCAGTGATCATCGCCTCACCCACCCCGACCCGGCGCACCTCGGGGTCGGTGAAGACCAGCCGAATCGCCGCAACCCTCTCATCGCCTGCCTGGGGAAGCAGCCGTTCCAGACGCGCCATCAGGAACCCGAGTGCAAATCCGTCGATCTCCCCCAGATACAGCCGGGTCTCTGCATCATCGAGGGCCGTCTGCCACGAGTCCGCCACCGGCTCGGCAAGCCCATCGGCGAGGCGCCACATCGCTTTGAGCGCCGTCTGCTCATCTTCCAGTTTGCGGTAAAGGCCGACGAGGGTTGCGATGTCACCCTCTTCGGCCCGGCGAGCTCTTATCTCCACGGGTCCTCCGGCCTCGTCCAGGGTAGTTTCGACCACCAGCGTGCCACTCCCCATCCGGTGACCAGCATCATCGCCTCGGCGACGATCCGAGTAGTCATCTTGGACCGTCCCCGGCTGCGGTCACGAAAGCTGATCGGGACTTCGACGATGCGAGCCCCCGCCGCGGCCGCCCTGCGGATCATCTCCACTTGAAAGGCGTAGCCCGACGCCCTGCAGGTTTCCGGTTGAAGCCTTCGCAACAGATCCGAGCGGTACAGGCGGAAGCCACCGGTGATGTCGGCGACCGCCAGCCCCAACATGAAACGTGCATAGCGGTTTCCGTTGCGTGACAGGAAGCGACGATGCCACGGCCAGTCGGGTGTGGAACCGCCTTGGATGTAACGGCTGCCGAGAACCAGGTCGGCGGAGCCGGCGGCGGCGGTGAGGAGACGGTCCAGATCCTCAGAGCTATGCGACCCGTCGACATCCATCGAGCCGATCCAGTCGGTGCCGGCCTCCAGCGCCGCGGTGAAGCCGGCGCCGTAAGCCTTGCCCAGCCCCAGCTTCCTCTCCCGATGGAGGACCGAG
>CAZIEQ010000027.1:0-14989 GCA_964538725.1 uncultured Acidimicrobiia bacterium
TGGGCGTACCGATGGCCTTGCTCAACCGCTACCGTGGAAAGCCGGCTGTCGGCGCCCCACGCGTCAGCGACACCGTCTGATTGAACCGCGGCCCCGGCCCGCCGTCTGCGGCGGGCCGGGGCGCTCTACGGAGGCGGCAGGAGTTACTGGGCGACGCGGTCCTTGAGACCTTTGGCAGGCCGAAAATGAGTGTATTTCTTGGCCGGAATGGTGATAGCGGCGCCCGTAGCCGGGTTACGCCCCTCGCGGGCAGAACGGTATTTCAGACCGAACTGGCCGAAACCGGCGATGTTCACCTTGCGACCGGCATCCAACTCCACGGCGATGATGCCCTGGCCGGCTTTGGTGCTGAATATCGCATCGACAATCTCACCAGCTTTGGCCTTGCTGATGTCCGTCTTGCGCGCAAGCTTGTCGGCGAGCTCGGACTTGTTCATGGGCGATTCCTCCCTGCGGTTGATTCCCGCCCAGCGGCTAGTCACTCGGCAGGTTAACCCGAACCGCCCTGAATCATTGGCGTTTTCCACAGGAGCGGCTTCTAGAGTGGTGCAACGGAGACGGTCATGGAGTTGGATCGCGATCTGGAGCGCAGGCTGGCGACCGGCCTGTTCAACCACGTATGGGAGTTGTTGGAGGCCCCCGACCGCTCCCAATCCGACGACGACGACATGATCCACTCGGCCCACGCCTCCCGCCACCATTGGGGCCGGGTAGGCGAGGGAGTGCACCGGGCGCGTGGGGAATGGCAGATATCGCGGGTCTATTCGGTGTTGAGGCGTGCCGAAGCCGCCCGGGCGCATGCCGAACGCTATCTGCAGCTATGCGAGGAACACGACCTGGCAGCCTTCGACCGCGGCTTCGCTCACGAGGCACTCGGCCGGGCGGCCGCAGTGGCTGGGGAGAAAGCGGAAGCTCGCCGGCAGGTGGCGTTGGGCAGATCAGCGGCAGCCGCCGTTGACAAATCCGACGACCGCGAATGGCTCATCGAGAACCTCGAAGAGGTGGAACGCCTCGCCCAGTGAGATTTCCCCGAACCGGGGCCACGTAGCATCACTTGCAGATGGCTGACCTTTATCTCGGAGGAACTCTCCGCGGCGGTGAGCGAACCGCCCGCCTCGCCTACGACGCCGCCCACCTGACAACACACGGGGTGATCGTTGGCATGACCGGCTCGGGCAAGACCGGGCTGGGGATCATCTTCCTAGAGGAAGCACTCCGCCGCGGCGTGCCCTCACTGATCATCGACCCCAAAGGAGACATGACCAACCTGCTGCTCACTTTTCCCAGGCTGCGTCCCGAGGACTTCGCCCCCTGGATCGACCCGGGTGCCGCCGAGGGGAAAGGCGGAGGTCCCGCCGCGGCTGCCGACACCGCCGCCATGTGGCAACGGGGACTGGCAGATTGGGAGCTGGACGGCAAAGACATCGAGGCGCTGCGCTCAGCCGCCGGCTTCACCATCTATACGCCCGGTTCCAGGGCGGGGGTACCTCTCGACGTCGTCGGGTCGCTGGCCCGCCCGACCCTCGACTGGGAGAAAGAGTCCGAGGTCATCGCAGATGAGATCGAAAGCTTCGTCACAGGGCTGTTGGGACTCGCCGGGGTCGAATCCGATCCGATCACGAGCAAGGAGCACATTCTCATCTCCAACCTCATCTCCGATGCCTGGCAGCGGGGAGTGGACCTCGACCTTCCCGGCCTGCTGACTCGGATCCAGGCGCCCCCGATACGCAAACTGGGAGTGTTCGACCTCGACACCTTCTATCCCGAGAAGGAACGGCTGGCACTGGCAATGCGACTCAACGGTCTGCTGGCCTCCCCGTCCTTCGGCGCCTGGATGGAGGGCCCGAGCCTGGACGTGGCGAGGATGCTGCATGCAGATGGCAAACCTCAAGCCGCCATCATCTATCTGGCGCATCTCAGCGACAGCGAGCGCCAGTTCGCCGTGACGTTGCTGCTGTCGAAGGTCGTCACCTGGATGCGGTCTCAGCCCGGAACGGGCGGCCTGCGGGCGCTCATATACATGGACGAGGTGTTCGGCTACGTGCCGCCCGTTGCCGACCCACCTGCCAAGAAGCCGATCCTGACGATCCTCAAACAGGCACGGGCGTTCGGTGTCGGCATGCTGCTGTCGACACAGAACCCCGTCGACCTCGACTACAAGGCCATGTCCAACGCCGGCACCTGGTGCATCGGACGGTTGCAGACCGAACGCGACAAGAAACGCATCCTCGAGGGTCTCACATCGGCCACCGGCGGCACCGACATCGCACAGATCGACGAGCTCATCTCGGCCCTCGAGAAACGCCAGTTCATCCTGCACTCCACCCGCCGCAAACATCCCGACCTCTTCACGACCAGATGGGCGATGTCATTCCTGCGCGGCCCACTCACCAAAGACCAGGTCGGCATCCTGCAAGGCGACGACCCGCGCCGGGACGCGGGGACCGCAAGCCCCACATCACCTGCACCACAGCCGACACCGGCAGGAACCTTCACCCCGCCGGGCGCGGCGAAGGGAACGCGGGTCGCATACCTCGACCCCGGCGCCGCATGGTCCGACCTGGTTGGAGCCGACTTCGGTGGCGATTCATGGACCGCGGCGCTCGCCGTCCGGGTCGCCCTCATCTTCGACGAGTCCCGGGCAGACATCGCTCACGAAGAGGAGTGGGAAGCGGTCATCATGCCCCTGAGCGCCGCACCTGATCCTCGGGGAGCAGTCGAGGTCGACCACGATCCCCGGGATTTTCGCGACACTCCCGACCGGGCCCGGGCCTTCGTCCTCCCCGACGCTGCAATCACGACCAGAACGTATTTCAGGGAGGCGGCGGCGGCAATTCGTGATCACCTCTACGTGAACCACACCTTGGAGGTGTTCCGCAACCGGCCACTGAAGGTGTACAGCCGCCCCGGAGAAACCCGGGACGACTTCACCGCTCGCTGCGGCGGGCTCGCCAGGGAGCGGGCCGACGAAAAGGTGCAGGCCAACAGGGTGTCACTGGAGCGGAGGCTGCAGTCGCTGCGCCGCCGGGCCGGCCAGGCGCGGCGCCGCGCCGAAGAGCAGCGCGCTGCGGTGTCTGCCACCGTTGAAGACGAAGTACTGGAGGGAATTGGCGACCTGCTGGGTGGGCTCCTGGGTGGCAGACGGCGAACCGTCCGCGGAGCGGCCAAACGGCGTTCTCGCACCAGAGCCGCGGAGCGCCGCGCCGACCAGGCGCACGCCAAATGGAGCGCCGACGTGGAAGAGCTGCAGGCCGAGGAAGCCGAGGTGGCCGCCGAGGTCGCAGCGATATACGACGACTGGGCGGCAAAAGGAGACGCCGTCGAGAATGCGGAGATTCGCCTGGAGAAAAACGACATCAGGGTGCAGGACATCACGCTGCTGTGGGTCCCGACCTGAGCCGACCGGACACTGGCATACTCTCGGCATGCAGACCGCGTTGGAATACGAGCCTCATCTAGGGGAGAGCCGCCCTTACTGGCGCGACATCATCCTCGGTGTAAACGACGGACTGGTCTCGGTGTTTCTGCTCGTCGTGGGCGTCGTCGGCGGACGCCTCTCGGCCCGTCAGGTACTTCTCGCCGGGATAGCAGGCGCCATCGCAGGGGCCGTATCGATGGCGGCCGGAGAGTATCTGGCCACCAAGTCGCAGGCCGAGGTGCTCGAAGCGGAGCTCCGACTGGAGAGACAGCATCTGGCGGAACACCGCCAGATGGAAGTCGACCAGCTTCGCGACATGTTCCGCGACATGGGCATCGCTGAGGAAGACCTCGACGGCGTGGTTGCCGCATTCGATCGCTCCGACGAAAGCATGCTGAACGCGATGAAGGCGCTCGAATTCGGGGTCGTCGACAGCGAAGTCCGGTCTCCGATGACCGCCATGACCCTGTCGGGGGTGTTCTTCCTGGTCGGGTCGGCCGGCTCGGTGTTGCCTTTCGTGTTCGCCGACACCACCGCCACCGGCCTCTTCTGGGCATCCGCGTTGACCGCTATCGGGTTGTTTGCGGTAGGCGTGGTGAAAGCTTCCGTGACCCGCAGCAGCCGTATCCACTCGGGCCTGGAGAACCTGCTGATAGCCGGCCTGGGGGCAGTCGCAGCATGGTGGATCGGCCGGCTCGTCGACGCCACCGTTCTCTGAAGTGGTCCCGACCGCCCGGCAGACAGCGGTACGCTGACGTCATGCGTGGCCGCCCGGCGATCGTACATCTCAAAGAAGACGTCCACGAGGACCGGGCAAGGATCATCATCAGCCTCGACTGGTCGGAGGAGATTTTCGACGGGGTGGCCGCCGGCTCTCCGGATCCTGCGTCCCGTCCCCGCCTCATCGGCGAGGCAACCCTGCGGGCGATCGAGCTGGTGACCGCCGGCAAGTTGGAACTGGAACTGGCTGCCATCGCCACTTCGTATCTAGGCGACCTGCGGGTTGCTATGGCACAGGTGCGCCTACCCGCCACCGGCCAGTCGTTCGTCGGCAACGCGGTTCTCGGCGAGAACGACCCCTCCCTCGCCACTGTCAAGGCGGTTCTCGATGCCGTCAACCGTCAGATCACCCGGATGTTGACCCCCGCCTGAGGTGGCGACCCTGCCGGAAAACGCGTCGGGCACATCGCGCTCCAGGTTTCGTATCGCAGGCACCGCATAGGCGACAACGGCCGCCAGAGCCGACAGCACGCCGATGAGGATGAACATGAAGCCGATGCCGCGGCCGGCGCCGGTGCCGATCAGCCTTCCTACCGACCCTGCCAACGACCCTCCCGGTGCCAGCATCGGCTCGAAGACCCGGTCGGCGAGTGGCCCGGCAAGCAGGTAGGCGATGGGTGCGATGGCTTGGGCGACTGTGCGCCTGATGGCAAAGACACGCCCTTGGAAGTCAAGCGCAACCTTCGTCTGCCACAGCACCTGACTGGTGGCGTTGACGAGTGCCACCACACCCAGAGCGAGGAACCCGCTGGCCGCCAGCAGTGTCACCGAAGGCCGCAGGCCCATGGCGGCGAAGAGCAGGCTGCCGAACACGATGCCGACGACGGTGCCGCGTACTCTGCGCCGGGGACCGCCCCAGGCCGACATGATCAAACTGCCGGCAACCATGCCGGCCCCGGCGACAGAGATCGCCACTCCGGCGGCGGCTTCGGAGGCGAACGCCAGGATCAGCGGCAGGTAGAGGACGTTCATGAATCCGAGGGTGAAGTTGACCGCCGCGTACATGTAGAGGAGGCCCAGCAGACCGGGGCGCTGCCGCAGATACCTGAGGCCCTGGGCAACCTCGCCGGCAATCGTCCCCGCCTTGTGCTGAGAAGTTTCCAGGGCGGGGAAGCGCACCGCGGCCAGCGTCCCCACCCCTACCAGAAACGTCACCGCATCGACCGCCAGCACCGCGCCGAGGCCGGCTGTGACCAGCAGCGCCCCGGCAATCACCGGGGCCACCAGCGTGCCAACGGCGTCGTTGAGTTGCACCAGGCCGCTGGCACGTCCCAGATGCCGCTTGGGTACCAGCTGCGGAACAGCGGCCATCCATGCCGGCTGCTGGAATGCATTGCCGACGGATCCCACGGCCACCAGCACGTAGACGTGCCACAGGTGGAGATTGCCGGTGAAGAACGCCACAGCCAACAGAGCGGTGGCAACGCCGGCGACCCCATCGGCCACCAGCATCGTTACCCGCCGGTCCCAGCGGTCGACGAGGGCACCGGCGAACGGGGACAGGATCATCGCCGGCAGCGCAATACCCAACACGACGAAAGACAGCAGAGTGACCGATCCGGTCTTCTGGAACACCCACACCGACAACCCGAACCCGGTCAGGGATGTGCCCAGCACCGAAACCAACTGACCGCTCCATACGACGAAGAACCGGCGCATCTCAGACATTCATATGACACCGTAACGATGTCATAGTGATGTCGCAAACGGCGCCGCGAAGCGCAGCGAGAAGGTGAGGCCGAGCCGACCGCAGATCAGCCTTCGAGAACCGCCCACAGCAGGTCGCGGATCGTCACGATGCCCAACAGGTCGCCGTCACGCATCACGGGAAGGTGGCGGTAGCCCGACTCCAGAGCAAAACGTGCGGCCTCATCGACGGGAACCTCGGGACCGAAGGAGTCGGGAGCGTCGGTCATCCACTCTGCGACCGTCGCCTCCTCGTCGTAGTCATCGGCGAGGGCCTGCACCATGTCGCGTTCGGTGACGATACCCACCAGCTCACGTCCCCGAACCACGGCAAGACAGTCGATTCCCGAATCGACGAGGACGGCTGCCGCCTCTTCCACGGTCGCTTCGTGGCCGATGACGTCGGCCCCGCCTCCTACCAGGTCACCCAGGTTCACGGCTGCTCCGATCCGACGTTGTCAGCGTATCAGCGGCAACAAGCCGCTGCGCCGCCGAATCCTCAAACGAGGTCTTGCTCGCGGATCCCGAACGAAGGATGCCGCAGCCGGCACAAAGCGAGCTTCTCCAGCTGGCGGATCCGTTCCCGGGTCAGGTTGAACTCGTCACCGATCTCCTCGAGAGTTCGTGGCACGCCGTCGAAGAACCCGTAGCGCAGCGCCAGGATGCGGCCCTCCCGATCCGGCAGCCGCTCAATCGATTTGCGCAGGCTGTCGGCGGTATCGATTTCCTCGGTCACCCTTACCGGATCGACCGCCTCTTCATCCTCGATGAAGTCGCCGAGCTGGGCTCCGTCTTCTCCGACCGGCTGTTCGAGTGAAACGGTGTCGGCCACCCCGAGAGCCAGTTCGACCTTGTCCACGGTGACACCGGCCTCCTCGGCAATCTCCTCGGGACGGGGATCACGGCCGAGCTCAGCTTTGAGGCTCGACTGGGCGGCGCGCACCGCGGCGAGGGTGTCGTGCAGGTGAACAGGGATGCGCACCGTGCGCGACTTGTCGGCGATGGCCCTGGTAATCGCCTGGCGGATCCACCAGGTGGCATAGGTGGAGAACTTGAAACCCTTGCGCCAGTCGAACTTCTCCACCGCGCGGATGAGACCCAGGTTGCCCTCCTGGATGAGGTCGAGGAAGTCGATTCCCGACGTGTTGGCGTAACGGCGGGCATTGGCGACAACGAGGCGCAGGTTGGCGGTGAGGAAGGCGTCCTTGGCTTCCTTCGACTGGCGGGCCCGCCGCTGCAGGTCTACCCGCCCCTTCCTGGTGGAGAACTCGCCGGCTTCGAGCTTCAGGCGCGCTTCCTCGCCGGCCTCGATCTTCTGCGCCAGCTCCACTTCCTGCTCTGCTGTGAGCAGCTCGTATTCGCCGATGGCGGTCAGGTACTGGCTGACCAGGTCGGTTGTGAGACGGCCTCGCTCGTCTGTGAGCTTGTGCCGGTCTCGCTCTCGTCGGGTCGCGCTCGCAACGGCCATTGAGTATGTATCTCCAACTTCGCTTCGCCGTTCACCCGCGGCAAATACAGTCATGCCGGGCGGGGTCGTGCCAATATGACACAAGAGCGTCGGGATGTGAACCCCCCAAAAAAACGGGAGGCGGTCCCTGATGTCTTCAACCCCCACGCACCCGGTTTGCATTCCCTGTGGTCACCGGCTGGGGAACCTCACCATCCGACCTTCGGTGGGTAGGAACGGGGTCGGAAACCGATCCGTGAAGCCCGGGCCCCTGATACCTTCCCCTCCATGCCCCTGATCCGCCATGCCGACCGCGACACAATCTCCCCTTACCTCGCTCAGCACGCAAGCAACCCCGTCGATTGGTACTCGTGGGGAGACGACGCCTTCGACGCGGCCCGCGCCGCCGACCGGCCGATCCTGCTGTCGGTGGGCTACGCGGCCTGCCACTGGTGTCATGTCATGGCGCACGAGTCGTTCGAAGATGACACCACCGCGGCGTTGATGAACCGACTGTTCGTCAACGTGAAGGTCGACCGCGAGGAGCGCCCCGACGTTGACCGCATCTACATGGAGGCTGTACAAACGATGACCGGCCACGGTGGATGGCCCATGACCGTGTTCCTGACTCCTTCGGGTGAACCCTTCTACGCCGGCACTTACTGGCCGAAGGAGCGCCGCGGCCGGCTCCCCGCCTTCATCGAGGTGCTGCACGGCGTCGCCGGGGCGTGGCAGAACCGCCGCGGCGATATTCAGGAGCAAGCGAGTCGCCTCACCGCCGCTCTACGCCGCGAGCGGCCCCGCGGTGACGCCGCAGTCACCGCGGTGACGGTAGAAGCGGCGGTGGCAACCATCGCCGCCGCCCACGACGACAGATGGGGTGGCTTCACGGCGGCGCCCAAGTTCCCCCAAGCCCCGGTACTCGAGCTGCTGCTTCGCTGGGAGGCCGTCGGCGGCGACGCCGGTGACATGCTGCACACAACTTTGACCGCCATGGCGAGAGGCGGCATCTACGACCGGCTGGGCGGCGGCTTCGCCCGTTACAGCACCGACGGCCGCTGGCTGGTCCCCCACTTCGAGAAGATGCTGTATGACAATGCCCTCCTCGCCCGCGTTTACCTGCGCGCCTGGCAACTGACGGGGGAGGACCTGTTCCGCAGCGTGGCTGAAGCCACCCTGGACTACATCATCGGGGACCTCTCCCTGGCGTCGGGGGGGCTGGCGTCCTCCGAGGACGCCGACAGCGACGGCGGCGAGGGCAGGTTCTACGTCTTCACCTGGGACGAGTTCGCAGCGGCGGCGGGCGCCGACGCTGAGCCCGCGGCTCGGGTGCTCGGTGTGTCACCGGCAGGCAACTTCGAAGGTACCAACATATTGCATTCGCCGCGTCCAGCAGAAGACGTCGCAAACGAACTGGGCCTATCCACCGACGAGGTCGCTGCCGCCGTAGCCCGGGTGGAGGATGCACTGGCGGTGGTCCGCTCCCACCGAACCCGGCCCGGCGTCGACGACAAAGCGGTGACTGCGTGGAACGGCCTTGCGATACGGGCGTTCGCCGAGGCGGCGGCAGTCCTGGGCAGCGAACGCTACGCCGCCCAGGCCCGCAACACGGCGCGCTTCCTAATCGACAAGGCCACCGTCGGCGGGCGGCTGATGCGGTCATGGCGCAATGGAGCCGTATCTGTGGGCGGCTTCAGCGACGACTATGCGGCCGCGGCAATCGGCTTGCTCACCCTCTATGAGGCGACCGGGGAGGAAGAGTGGGCGTCGGCCGGGCTGCGGCTGGCCACAGAACTGGTAGACCTGTTCTGGGATCCCGACGGGGGTGGCTTCTTCGCCATCGGCATCGACTCGTCGCCTCCCCTGTATCGGTCAAAGGACGTACAGGACAACCCGACCCCAGGGGGTAATTCGCTGGGAGCCGAATTGATGGGAATGGTGGGCGCTCTCACCGGGCAAGCCCGCTGGCTGGAAATGCAGGCGGCCGCTTTGCAAACAGGGGCGTACATCGCCCGTAACCACCCACTGGCAGTGGGGCACCTGTTGGCGGTGGCAGCGACGGTTCCCACCATGAAGGAGATTGCCCTGGTCGGGGCCGGTAAGCCGCGACAGGACCTGGCCGATGCGGTGTGGGAATCCTTCCGCCCCGACTGTGTCCTCGCCTGGGGGCCGGGTGACGCCGGCCTGATACCGCTCCTCGCGGGCCGCGAACCGGTTGGGGAGGCCGCAGCCGCCTACGTGTGCCGCGACTTCACCTGCGATGCGCCTGTGATCGACGCCACTAGCCTTCGGCGCCGCCTGCGTGCCCAACCCCGGCACGTCCCGCAACGATGACGGAAATGACCACCTGCCCCGATTGCGGCATCCGCTATGCCGCCGACGTCACCGCCTGTCCGTGGTGCGGTCACATCCATGCGCGATCCTCCGCCGACGCCGGCGCTGCCCGCGGGCCGCAAGACGCGCAGCCGTCCGGCCCGCCGCAAGTCGCTGCCAGCGAGCCACCGCAGAAACCGGTGAGAGGATCGGCGAAGGAGGATCCCCAGGCCGTTACTGCCGGTGTCGATGACGCCGGCGCCGGACAGGGCGACTTGCCGGAGAGCGACGTCATGTCGGACGGCGATGTTTCCGCAGACTGGGTCGCCGCCGAGGCCGGGCACCTCGGCGACCACGCAAACCACGGCGCCGACGAGAACCTTGGCTGGGTGGCTCCCGCCGCCCCGGTTTCCCCGACGGAGGAGCCCGGACACGATGACATGTCGCAGTCGCCGCAATCGCACGGGGGACCTCAGCGGCAGGATCCCGACAGTATGGAGCAGTTCGCGCTGCCGGAGGCCCCAGCACCGGTGGTCACGCATCCAGGGGTCATGCCCCCGCCACGGACCTCGACCGACGACCTGAGGGAGATCATGGCCGCTCACCATGGGCGGCCCCGCTGGCAGAGCTGGATCATCAACCTGGGGATCGTGGCATTGTTGATCGTCGTCGGAGCCCTCATCGCCGAATTCGTACCTCTCCCCTTCATAAGAGGTGGCTCCGGTTCCACAGTCGCTACACCCACCACGCCCGCCACCGCACCCACGCTGCCACCCACAACACAGCCCACACCCGCCTCCACAGCGACCAGCCTGGCCACAACAACGACCTCCCTGTCGGTGCCGCCGCCCAGCGTCTCGGTGCCGACAACAGTGCCGTTCATCGAACCGATCCAGCCCCCGGTGCCGGTCGGAGATCTTCAAATGGGCGCCGACGGCATCGGGCCGTTCGACTTCGGCCAGAACGGAGACACCGTGATCGGGCGCCTCGTGGCCAGCCTCGGTCAACCGGACATCGACATGGGCGTAATGACCGCCACCGGTGAGTTCGGAGCCTGCCCCGGCGACACGATCCGCGTCGTCCGCTGGGGCACCGTTACGATCGTCAACAGCGTCAACGGCACCGGAGGGGAGTCGTTCGCCGCATACCGTGTCGATCTGGCAACCGGGACCGAGCCCATCCTGAAGACCCTTTCCAACGTGGCGATCGGGGACACCGTCGCCGACTTGCTCGACGCCTACTCGTCGCGGTTCAGGATCGATTTCACCGACGGCCCTGCCTTCGAGCTGCGCTCCTCCACCACCCTGCTGCTGTGGGGGCCGCTGACGTCCACCGAATCCGACGGGGTCGTCCAGGGCATCTACTCGCCCGACATCTGCGCTGCCGGCTGACAGGGACGCCGACCACGGGAGGCCGGAGTTGTCCCTTCAGCCATCGCTACCATCGCCCGATATGCAGCCCATGGACGTCGCGGTTATCGGCGCGGGCTATGTGGGATTGGTGACGGGGGCCGGTCTCGCCGGACTGGGACACCGGGTACGGGTGAGCGAAGCCGACCCGGCCCGGCTGGAGACCCTGCGCACCGGCAAGGCACCATTCCACGAGCCGGGCCTCGAAGACCTGGTCAGGGCCAAGCTCGACGCCGGGATGCTCAGCTTCCACGGTGACAACCGGGAGGCCGTGTCCGGAGCCGAGATCGTCTTCATCGCCGTTCCGACGCCGATGGGCGACGAAGGTGCCGCCGACCTGTCCATCGTCGACAGCGTGCTGCGGGAAGCAGGATCCCACCTCGACCCGAACAGCGTTGTGGTGCTCAAGTCCACCGTTCCCCCCGGATCGGCAAGGACGTTCCACAAGCTGCTGCGGGACCTGGGTGTGCAGGCGCACGTGGTGAGCAACCCGGAGTTCCTCCGTCAGGGGAAGGCTTTGGAACATTTCCTCCGACCGGACCGCATCGTCGTCGGCGCCGACGACCCGGCGGCGGTCGCTGTGATGCAGCGACTCTATGCCGGCGTCGACTGTCCGCTGCTCGTCATGGACCCGACATCTGCGGAACTCGTCAAATACGGGTCCAACAGCTTCCTGGCCGCCCGGGTGTCGTTCGTCAACAGCATGGCGAACCTGGCCGAAGTGCTCGGCGCCGACATCGACAGCATCGTCGCCGGTATGGGCCTCGACAGGCGTATCGGCAACGCCTTTTTCAAGCCGGGACCCGGCTATGGCGGTTCGTGCCTCCCCAAGGACACCCGCGCCCTGCTGTACGCCTCGAGCGAAGCCGGCTACGACTTCGATCTCCTCGACGCCGTGATCCGGACCAATGAACGTCAGCTGGACCGCATGGTGGCCAAGGTGGAGGCCGCAGCCGGCGACCTGCGTGAGCTCACGGTGGCCGTGTGGGGTCTCACCTTCAAAGCGGGGACTTCGGATGTGAGGCACTCCCCCGCCGCGGCCATGGCCGGCAAGCTCCGCCGCAGCGGCGCCGTGGTGCGCGCCTACGACCCAATGGCCGACCGCGACCTTCCCGGCGTCGAACGGGTTGGTGATGCGGTCACCGCGACCCGGGGTGCGGCGGCGCTGATCGTCGCCACCGAATGGGAGGAGTTCGCCGAGGTAGACCTCTCCCTGGTGCGCGACGCCATGGAAGGCAGAGTCATCATCGACACTCGCAATATGCTCGATGCCGCCCGCGCCCGGGAGCTGGGGTTCGCCTACGAAGGCGTCGGACGCGGGGGAGACTGAGCCGTGCCGCCGCCGGTACGCAAAGCCGTCTTCACCGTCGGTGGTTTGGGGACACGGTTTCTCCCCGCAACCAAGGCGATGCCCAAGGAGATGCTTCCCATCGTGGACAAGCCTCTCATCCAGTACGCCGTCGAGGAGGCAGCCGCCTCCGGCATCGAGCAGTTCATCTTCGTCACAGGCCGTGGCAAGACGCCGATCGAGGACCACTTCGACCACAGCTACGAGTTGCACCGCACCCTGGTGGAACGCGAGAAGCACCACCTCGTCGAGCTGCTTCACAGCACGACGTTGGAACCGGACCGGGTGGCCTACGTCCGCCAGCAGGATCCCCTCGGGTTGGGTCATGCGGTGTGGTGTGCCCGCCGCCTGGTCGGAGACGAACCGTTCGCCCTGCTGCTGCCCGACGACCTGATTCTCGGTGACAGGCCCTGCCTGGCCGAGATGCAGGAGGCTTATCAGCAGGTGGGTGGCAACCTGGTAGCGGTGCAGGACGTCCCCGTGGAACACACCAGCCGCTACGGCATCCTCGACGTGGAACACGACGACGGCCGGCTGGCTTCGGCGCGCGGGCTGGTGGAGAAACCCGGCCCGGAGGCGGCTCCGTCGACGCTGGCGATCATCGGCCGCTACATCCTCCAGCCCGACGTGTTCGCTCAGCTCGAGCTGGGGGAGCGAGGCGCCGGCGGGGAGATCCAGATCACCGACGCCATCGCCAAGACGATCGGTGCTGTGCCCTTCCACGGCCTCCGCTTCGGCGGAGTTCGCTACGACTGTGGTGACAAGGCCGGCTATCTGGACGCGACGCTGGCATTCGCCCTGCAGCATCCCGGCCTGGCGGATGACGCCCGCCGCATCATCCGCGACGCCGCAGCGCGTCTAGACGAAGGCGGCATGTAGGCTGCAGGTGGGGAGGCATGCAGCGGCGGTTTAACATCTCGACGGTCACTCTCGACCTGGCGAGCCTCGCGTTCGGCATCGCGGTGGCTTCATGGTCGGTGTTCGGTACTCCGCTGATCTGGAACGCGTCGATCCCCTCCGGCTCGTCGGTGTGGCCGATGCTTTTGATGATCACCGGCGGTGCCATCGCCTCTTCATACATGAACATCCGGCTGTG
Organism: uncultured Acidimicrobiia bacterium; assembly: GCA_964538725.1. GTDB lineage: Bacteria > Actinomycetota > Acidimicrobiia > Spongiisociales > JAOTWH01 > CAZIEQ01. The sequence goes on from CAZIEQ010000027.1 coordinate 13,498, forward strand.
GGCGCAGGCGGCACCCCGTCCTTCGTACGGGCGGGCGCTGGCAATGGTCAGCCTCACTCTGGGGGTGGTGGCGGTGGGCATCGTCCTCACCCGGGCCTACTTCTCCCGCCCGTTCATCGGCCTCAGCGGAGCCTGGTGGTTTCTGTCCATGGTGAGCCACCGCATCGTGCGGCGGCGCAGGCCGTGGACCGAGCTCATGGTGCTGGTCACCGCCGAGAAGGGACTCGCCGACGATCTCGACGCGGCGGACCACACCGAAGTGATGGCGATCCACGACCCGCAAAGCCTGCCACCTGAAGAGCCCCTGCCCGAGGGCACCTCGTTGGTCATCGACTTGCGTTCGGTCCTGTCTGAGATGATGGCCGAATTCGTCTCCTCCTCCGACCTGGCCGGCTACACGGTGCGTTCGCTCACCAACGTATACGAGGAGCACACCGGCCGACTGGCTCTCGTCCATCTCGCCGACGGATGGGAGATCTCAACGCCGGTGCGCCGCAAATCCGGCTACATGCCGGTGAAGCGGGCATTGGACCTTCTCCTCACCGCCATCACCCTCCTGCTGTGGTTACCGCTGGGTCTCATCGTGTGGCTGGTGGTGAAGGCGGATTCGCGGGGCCCGGGCATCTACAAGCAGATTCGCATCGGCTACCGCAACGCCCCGTTCACCCTCTACAAGTTCCGCACCATGGTGTGGGAGAACGGCAGCGGCAACGGACCCCAGATGACGGTCCCCGACGATGACCGCCGCACCCGGGTCGGGCGTGTGCTGCGCCGTTTCCGCCTCGACGAGATCCCCCAGCTCGTCAACGTGCTGCGAGGAGATCTGAGTCTGGTGGGTCCCCGGCCGGAGCAGGTGCGGCTGGTACACGGTGAAGGCGCGGATCACGGCTTCGACGAGACGATCCCCTTCTACGGGTACCGACACCTGGTACGCCCCGGCATCACCGGCTGGGCACAGATCAACTCCGGCTACGCCAACACGCAAGCGGAGACGGTGGAAAAACTCACATACGACCTGTACTACGTGAAGCACATGTCGCCGTGGCTCGACTTCCGCATCCTGGGAGACAGTCTGTGGACGGTGCTCACCGGGCGGGGCGCCAGGTAGTCGGGTCTCGGTTTTCGGCCCGGCCCAGTCGCCAGCGCGAGGGCGCTCTGGCCGGAGCCCGAACGCGCGGTTGCCGATGTCGGTCAGCGCCGTGGCGAACTCGCTGTCGCAGATCGACGCGGCCTCGCCGCCCGTCGCCTCGGCGACGTCCATGTAGTAGTCGCCCGCGTCCGCCTCACCGTCGCCGCTCGTGCAGCCTCCGCGAGGGCCGACGATCGCCGATGCGTGGAAGAGCGATGTGTTGAGCGCGCCCTTGATGCTGCGGAAGAAGTCGACGAAGAACTCGACGCTGGCGCGTGATTGGTCCTCCTCGTCGGAGACGAAGACGAGCTCGAGCGAGGCGTCCTCGCGCAGAAAGCTCCGGTTGTAGCCGCCGCAGCGAGA
>CAZIEQ010000028.1:0-14825 GCA_964538725.1 uncultured Acidimicrobiia bacterium
TGGCAGTGCGCGCGCCAGCTCTCCACGGCCGCGGCCGCACGCAAGAGCTGCCGCCCTGACGTCGAGGCCGATCACCCGCGACGGCATCGCCGCAGGATCCCAGAACATCCCTTCGCCCGATCCGATATCCAGCACCGGCCCGGCGGCGGGTTGGACTGCAGAGCGCACCACATTCAGGAAACGGTTGAGCAGCATCCGTTTCAGCGGATTCGACGTTGCGTACTTTCCGAGGTTGCTCATCGCTTCAGTGATCGGTCATTGTCGCAGCCGGCTAGAGGTCGGGCTGTAAGTGGGGCCGGGTACGGCGGCGGCCTGCCGGGGGCGGCTAACATCCCGCCGTCCCCAGGAGGTTTCGTGTCATACCGCTGTGAGGTCTGCGGCAAAGAGCCATGGGTGGGCAAGCAGGTGTCCTTCTCCCACAAGCGCTCCTCGCGCCGTTGGCTTCCCAACATTCAAAAGGTGAGGATCCGCCACGGCTCGAACTCCCGTCGTGCCCGGGTGTGCACCGCATGCATAAAGGCCGGGAAAGTGGAAAAGGTCTGATGCGTCTCTCGTCCACCGACCGGTAACGGCGATGCAGGGTGTCGTCAAGATCTACGACCCAGAAACCGGTGTCGGGGTTGTTGTACGCGACGACGATCGTGGTGAAATCCTCCTACAGCCCGGGTCGCTGGCGGGAAGTGTCTTCCGCACGCTTCGCCAAGGACAGCGAATCGTCTTCGACGTCGACGAGAGCGGTGTGCAGCCCGTTGCCTCTCGGGTTCGCCTGGGCTCCGACGGCCGCTAGGTCACTCTCGACCCCTCCGCTGCGGGCTCATTAGGATCGGAGCCCCCCACGAAGGAGGAGCATTGGTCGAGGCCTACGTCCTGATCCAAACCGAGGTGGGCAAGGCTGCCTCCGTTGCCGGCGAAGTGGCCAAGATCGCAGGTGTCAAATCCGCCGAGGCGGTCACGGGGCCTTACGACGCCATCGTGCACACCGAAGCCGAGGACGTGGACTCGCTGGGCAAGCTGGTGGTTGCCCGTATCCAGGCGATCGAGGGAATCACGCGCACCCTGACCTGCCCGGTAGTGAGGCTCTAAGCCGGCTCAAGGGCCAGCCGGACGAGCTCGTTGCAGAGCTCGGGGTAGCTCATGCCGCTCGCCCGCCACATGGCAGGGAAGCCCGAGATAGGTGTGAACCCGGGCATCGTGTTGATCTCGTTGATCAGAAACCCGCGACCCCCCTCCTCGTAGAAGAAGTCCACCCGGGCCAACCCGGTGCCTTCGATGCACTCGAATGCGCGGCCGGCGAGGGCGCGCACCGTGGCGGTGGCCTCCTCGGACAGGTCCGCCGGGGCGACAAACCGCGAGCGAGAGTCGCTGTACTTGGCGTCGTAGTCGTACCAGTCGGCTTCGATGACGATCTCCCCCGGCAGCGACACACGGGTTCCCTGCAGGACGGCGACTTCAATCTCCCGACCGCGGACGAATTCCTCAACTACGACCTTGTCCCCGTACGAGAGGGCGTCGGCGACCGCCTCTTTGAGCTCGCGGGGGTCGCAGGCTTTCGTCACACCTACCGATGACCCCAGCCCGGCGGGCTTGACGAAGAGCGGCATACCGAGGTCATCTGTGAATTCGTCGGCTACGGAGCCTGGAGTCGCTTCCCAGGCGGCACGGCGCACCGTCCGGTAGCGGACAGTGGGAATGCCCGCCGCGGAGAACAACCGCTTGGCGATGTCCTTGTCCATACCGGCGGCCGATGCCAACACGCCTGCACCGACGTAGGGAAGCCCCGCCATCTCCAGCATGCCTTGCAGAGTGCCGTCTTCCCCGTTGGGGCCGTGCAGCACCGGGAACACCACATCGAAATCGAGGTCGCCTCCGGGCCCGGTGACGCTCCCCGCCGGGATGTTGAATGTCACCAGCGGCCCGGCAGCGACCAGCGGAGGGTCGACAGCGGTACGGTGCCACCCTCCCTGTCGGTCTATGCCGATCGGAGTGACTCGGTGGCCGGCTGCGGCCAGAGCGTCGACTATCGCCACCGCCGAGACACAGGAAACATCATGTTCAGCGGAGCGACCGCCGAACAACAGCAGCACACCGGCCATGGTGGCGAGGTTACCGTGACTAACCGCGACTTCTGGGGGATCATGCGGGATCGGCGTGTCAGTGAGCACCGCATCATCGCGGTTCGCATCGGCCTAGTGCTGAGCTGGGCGCTGCTGACGATCCTCGGGGCCGCAGTTGTCGGCCAGAGCCGTCTCGGAGACGCCGAGATCTCGATTGCACTGGCGGCTGATGCATTTGGGTTGACGATCCTCACCGTGGCGCCGTGGCGCACTCTTGCCTACCGTCCGTTGGGAGATGCCTACATGGTCCTGTGGGCGGCGTTGCTGGTGGCGGGGATCTTCACCGCCGATTCGATCCGCACGCTGCCTCCACTTCTGGCCGCGTACATGCTGGTGGTCGCATTCGGAGGCGTGACGGCGCGTTCTCCCATCACCCTTGCGATCATCGGAGGCGTGGGAATCGCCGGTTACACGGTCGATCTGGTGGGCCGCGATGGAGCGGCATCGGGTGTTGAACTGGCCATAGGTGTCGGGTTGCTGGCGATGACAGCAGCGGTGGCCTCATCCGCCAGCTTGCGCCTGGTGCGCACGGCGAGTGTTGCCAACCGGCGGCTCGACCGCCTGCGCGCCCGGGAAGAGACGCTCCGTGCAGAGGAGGAACACCTGTCGCATCTGTATGGCGTCGCCGCCGCCATCGGAGCGGGGACCAAGATGGCAGACGTCGTTGGTGAGATCGCCCGTCGCATGGCGACGGCCCTCGACTGCAGCGTCGCGCTGCTGCTGCACTACCGCCCCGAGGAGCCCATCCTCGAAGTCCTGTCACCCATCTGGGTGGCCGGCCAGCCGGTGAGGGCGCAAGGGCGAGAGCTCCGTCTCGACGGTAGAGGTGTCCCCCAGCAAGTCTTTGTCAGCGGCACGCCCACCGCCTCCAGCGACCCGGCGGTGATGAACGCCGAACCACTTTTCGCCGACCTGGGCATCACGACGATGGCAGCCGCACCGCTGCACCTCGAATCCGAGGCCATCGGTGTAGTGATAGTCGCCGACAAAGCGGCCGGCGAGTTCACCTCCACCGACGTGGACCGTTTGACGGCCCTGGCGGCCCCAGCGGCATTGATCATCGACCATCTGGGCCGTTTCGAACAGGCGCGACTGCTGGGGGAAGAAATGGCCGAAGTGGCCCGCATGAAGGGCGATTTCGTCTCCGTCGTCAGCCATGAGCTGCGGACACCGCTGACGTCGATCATCGGTGCCCTGGCAACCCTGAGTAGACCTCAACTGGCTCCCGACGATCCGAATGCACGCGAGCTGCTGGCTTCGGCGAGGCGCCAGGCCGACAGACTGAAAGGGCTCATCGAGGATCTGCTCGTCGTATCGCGGCTCGATAACCGTGCGGTTCCGCTACACCTGGAGCCTGTCGACGTAGGCGTGCTGCTTCGCGAGGTAGTGCGCCAGGTCCCCGATACCCACGATCGGGTCCGGGTCGACGTGTCACCCACCCTGCCGACGGTCAGCACCGATGCCACCCACTTGGAACGCATCTTCACCAATCTGGTGTCCAACGCGATCCGCTACGCGCCAGAGAGCCCCATCGAAATCGCCGGCCGGGTTCATGGCGGCGACGTCCATGTATCGGTCATCGACCACGGGCCGGGAATCCCTTACGAGTTGCATGATCATGTGTTCAACAGGTTCACCCAGGTTGCCGATGCCCAGACGCGCCACCGCGGAGGAACCGGGCTCGGCCTGTCCATCGTCCGCGGGCTCACCGAGGCGATGGGCGGCCGGGTGTGGTTCGAGCCGACGGTGGGTGGAGGAGCCACCTTCGTCGTGGCGCTGCCTCAGTCGGTGTTCTGAGCCGCTGCGGCGACGGCATGAAAGCCGCCGTCGACATGCACCACTTCACCCGTCGTCTTCAACGCCCAGTCGGAGAGCAACACGCAAACCATGCGCGCCACTGGTTCGGGATCGGAGAAGTCCCAGCCCAGCGGTGCTCGCGGTCCCCATATGTCTTGGAACCGGGAGAACCCCGGAATCGACTTTGCCGCCACCGTGCTCAGAGGACCGGCCGAAACAGCGTTCACTCGAATGTTGCGAGCGCCGAGGTCACGAGCCATATAGCGGGTCACGGCCGCCAACGCGGCTTTCGCCACCCCCATCCAGTCATAGGCGGGCCATGCCTGGGTGTTGTCAAAGTCCAAGGCAACGAGCCCTCCCCCCCCGGCCTCGTCCATGAGGGGAGCGAGGGCTGCCCCGAGGGTCTTGTAGGAGAAAGCCGACGTCAAGAAGGCGGCGGCGGCCGATTCCGGCGGGGTATCCAGAAAGTGTCCGCCGAGGGCATCGTCGGGTGCGAAAGCAATGGCATGCAGTGCACCGTCGACGGCCCCCCAGCGGCCGCGCAGATCTGCAACCAGGTCGGCGACCTGCCCGGGATCGTTGATATCCATCTCAAGCACCGGTGCAGCGGCCGGCAGGCGTTTCATCGAACGTTGGGTGATTCGCAGCCCGCGCCCGAAGCCGGTGAGCACGATCTCGGCCCCTTCGGCCTGGGCAACGCGGGCGGTGTGCCAGGCGATCGAGTCGTCGGTGAGCACGCCGGTGATCAACAGCCGTTTTCCGTCGAGCAGCACGTTCCCTCCTCCGGGAGCCAGCCGATGCTAGAGCTCAGCCGATGTTGGCCACTGCCCGCAGCCCGAGCCCCATGACGAACAACAACAGCAGCCCGTAGCCCAATGCCGGCCGCTTGGCGAGCTGTGCCCGGTAGATGTAGGCGAACGCGAAGGTGAACAGGATTACGAAGCCGTAGAACATGTGCAGGGAAGGTGGACGCATACCGTCGTTGTACAAAGCCAGACCGGCACCGACCTGAACCAGCATCGTCGCGATGGCGATCGTGCGCGCCCACAGGAACACCGTTCCCGGTGTTTTGGCGGCCAATGCGAGGCCCAGGCCCCACAAGCCCACTCCTCCGTTGGCAGCTGTGGCGACCCACACCCAGTCGTGGTGAAAATCCACCATGGTCAACTGCCCGCTGTGACGCACAGCGAGCGTTGTTCCGCTGTGGCGAACTCCCGCAAAGCAGCCACGACGCCGTTCCGCGTTTCGGGTTCCCGCGCCTGTGGCGACAGCTCCACCTGGACCCCGCCTCCGCTGGGGAGGTTGACTGGGTTGGCCGGATTGACACCCCGCAGATCCGCAGGAATGGCGTCCAGCTCGCTGATGATCCGTAATTCGGTGTGGACGCTCATGGCAGAGGCGAGCCGTCGAGCCAGAGATCGGTTGCGGCCGCCGAGAAGTACGACACCTTCGTATCCGGGCCGGCCGAACCCGTGGAGAGAGACGGCAGCGCTGACCCAGCGCAGGAAAGAGGTCATTGCCGCTGACTGGCGGGGGTCGAAGAGAACCGACGGCACATGCCACTTCAGGTTTGCGGGCAACACGACCGCATAGAGCGAAGCCCCACAGCCGGCCGCTGTCTCCGCCGCCATCTCGTAGGTCCGTTCCTCCAGCCCTCCATGCAGTGCCATCATTCCAAGCGGACCGCGGCGCTCCATGATTTCCCTGACTCCGGACGTAGCCATCAGTTCACGCAGCATCGGCCGCAGGCTATTACCGGCGGAGACGGACGGCGCCGGCGCGGCGACCCGGTGGAGGGGACGCGGCATCAATCCCCGAGGAGCAGCTCCGAGTACTGGTCGCGTAGCACCTTCTTGTCGAACTTGCCGGTGCCGGTCTTGGGGACCGAATCTATGAAGTCGATGCGGTCCGGCAGCCACCACTTTGCTACCAGCGGCCGCAGGTGCTCCATGAGCTGCTCGGCGCTCGCGGCGACCCCTTCCCGCAGGACGACACACGCCAAAGGCCGCTCCTGCCATTTGACGTGCTTGATACCGATGACGGCGGCTTCGGCCACCGCGGGATGGGCCATCAGCGCCGCCTCCAGATCGATCGAAGAGATCCATTCACCACCGGATTTGATGACGTCCTTCGCACGATCTGTGATTCGGATGTATCCCTCCGGATCGATCTTGCACACATCGCCCGTGCGCAGCCACCCGTCGCTGAAGGATTCCGGGGACCGGGGGTCGCGCAGGTACTCGGCGGCGATCCATGGTCCTCGAATGAGTAACTCCCCGAAGGCTTCGCCGTCGCGAGGCAGCTCCGTGCCCCCGTCGTCGACGATCTTGGCTTGCAGGCCGGGAACCAAACGGCCGGCTGTCTCGAGATAGTCGAGACGGGATTCCAGATCCCAATCGATCATGTGGGGTTTGAGTAGGGCCACCGACGCCACCGGGTTGGTCTCCGTCATCCCCCATCCTTGAACGAAATCGATGCCGTATTCCTCGAACCATCTGATCAGTGCCCGCGGCGGCTGTGAGCCTCCGCACAGCATGGCGCGTAGATCGGGCAGGGTGATGTCGGCATTGTCGAGCAGATACTGCTGTATCCCCATCATCACCGTGGGGACCCCGGCTGTGAAGGTAACCCGTTCGTCGCGAAACAGGCCCACGAGGCCCGCCGGGGTCAGATCCGGTCCTGGATAGGTGAGTTTCGCCCCCATGGTGGTCGCCATGAACGGATATCCCCAGGCGGCAGCATGGAACATGGGCACCACCGGAAGAACGTTGTCGGTGGCGTCGATGTGGAAGTTCGCCAGGTTGCTGACGGTGTGCAGATAGGTGGAACGCTGGGTGTAGGCGACCCCCTTGGGATGGCCGGTCGTGCCCGACGTGTAGCAGAACATCATGGGAGAGCGCTCGTCGAGCGGCGGCCACTCTCGCCACGGGTCGGCGTCTGCGATCAGGTCCTCGTATGCGATGGCACCTGGCAGAGAGGTGTCACCCACCGTGTCGGACATGACGACCCAGTGGGTCACCGTGTCGACGTCGGCGGCGAAGGCCTCCACGAGCGGCACCAGATCGGGGTCGACGAAGATGACGGTATCTGCGGCATGGTTGACGATGTAGGCGAGCTGTTCCGGAAAGAGGCGCAGGTTGAGGGTGTGGCACACGCGGCCGGTGTTGGCGGTAGCCCAGTACAGCTCGTGGTGACGCTGATTGTTCCAGGCGAAGGTTCCCACCGGCTCTCCCTCAGCCACACCGAGGGTGGTGGAGATTGCGGTCGCCAACTTGCGGACACGCCGGTCTACCTGCTCGAAGGTCGCTCTGGTGCGGGTGCCGCCGGCGGCGACCGACACCACCTCCTGTCCAGGGTGGAGGCCGACGCCGTAGTCGTACAGGGTCGACATCAAGAGGGGAAAGTCGTCCATCATGTGAGGCATAGCTCTTCCTTCATCGCCATCCGGGCCAAGATATCGCCTCCGGCCGTCGACTGCCCGGGGAAGCGGTCAACCCGGCGCCGCCTCTTGTCGATACGACGCCCATGGGACAACGCCGGCTCATCTCCGTGGTAGCACTGGCCATCGTCGCCGCTGCCTGCGGCCGCGTTGAGGGCGGCGTGTTGAAGACAACCACCATCGGGTCAGCCGCTTCTACTTCGGTTACCTCCACCGAGCCCTCGCCGGATACCGTCGGAACGACGACGACCACAACGATGACGACGACCACCACGACATCGACCACCACGACATCGACCACCACGACATCAACGACGATGACGACATCGACGACGGCTGCGACCACCACAACCACCATCCCCGACACCCCTCCTGGTCAGGTGAGCGGATTGACGGTGACGACCGGAGGTGGGAGCGGCGAGCTGTCGGTCATCTGGAATGCCAACCCCGAAGTGGACATCGCCCTATACGACATCTTCTGGAGCGAGCTTCCCGGGGGGTCGTACACCTACGTAACGTCGGTGGCGCCCGCTACCGGCTGGCCGGGCGGGGGGCGGGTGGGGTTCGTCGACTGGCCGCGGTCGGTCGAGGTCGGCAGGGACTGTTACGTGGTCATAGCCGTCGACTGGGCAGAGAACGCAGCGCCTGTCTCCGCGGAGGCCTGCTTCACACCCTGAGGACTGCCGCCGGTGGCTACAGCATCCCGAGAAGTTTCTGACGCTTCTCGGCGTATTCCTCGTCGGAAATGACACCTTCGGTGTGAAGGCGGGCGAGCCGTTCCAGCTGATCTGTGGGGTCGGGCCGACCGGACTGGTATGTCATCGTCCGATCCTCGCGCACCCGATAGATCTCAGACTGGAACTTCTCCGGGTCCGGGATGTTCCCAAACTCAGACTGTCCCTGCTCGCCTGCAGACTCGATGAGGAGATCGCCAGATCGCAGGATCCGTTCCAATACGTTCTGTGTGAAGCGGATGTCGTTGATGTTCTCCAGCGGAATCTCCAGGCCCCGACGCGCCAGCACCCCGCTGCGCTTGATGAGGCGTTCGTTGGTGAGCACATACAGCGTGAACCACCACTGAATGAACCTATATAGCCCGTAGCGCAGAATCACCAGTCCGGCCACCGCAGTCACCACCCAATCCAGCACTCGCTCGTCGGGATCAGTGACCCAGGTGACGATGATGGCGGCACCACCGAGGATGGTCCATGCCAAAGGTACGACCAGCAACCGCCAGTGTTGGCGGAACTCCCGTTCGACGCTCTCGCCTTCGGTCAGCAGTCGCCGTGGATAGGCCATGGGTGGAGGTTACTCAGCAGACGGGGCGTCTACCGACAGTTTCCTGATGAGACGTAAGCGGTGACTCGGGCGAGGTACTCGTCCTTGCGATGGCGGGACAGCCAACTGACCTCAAACGCGTTCCGTACGAGTTGTTCGACTTCACCGGCGGACAGGCCGGCCGCCTGCTGCACGGCCGTCATGTTCTCGTTGATGTACCCGGGGAAATACGCAGGATCGTCGGAGTTGATGGTCACCAGTACCCCCCGAGCCAGCAGCGCCTTCACCTCCGCTGCCTTCAGCCCTCCGGCCACGTGACGGTTGGAAATGGGACACACGGTCAACCCGAGCCGGCGACGAACGATCTCGGCGATGAGTTCGTCGTCTTCGAGCGCATTGACCCCATGGTCGATGCGCTCCACCTCGATATCGTTCAGGCATTGCCACAGATGGAGACGGGAGTCCGTCTGGTCTACGTCGCAGTGGGCGGTGATGTGGTATCCCTCGGCGCGGGCACGGGTGAAGACGCCCTCGAATCTGATCGGAGGGTTGCCGCTCTCGTCGGAATCGAGTCCGACCCCGATGATCTCCTCCCTCCGGCCCAGCGACAGCTCCAACGTCTGCATCGCCGACGCCGCGCTCATGTCCCGCAGGAAGCACATGATCAGGTTGCTCTCCAGCCCGAACTCGTCGGCAGCATCCCGCTGGGCGGCCACGATCCCGTCGACCACCGTATCGAAGTCGATTCCCCTGGCGATGTGGGCCTGCGGATCGAAGAAGACCTCTGCATAGACGACTTTCTGCGCGGCGGCCTTGGCAAAGTAGGACCAAGCCAGATCGTGGTAATCCCGTTCCGTCCGCAGGACCGTCATACCCTCGTAGTAGACGTCCAGGAACGAAGACAGGTCGTCGAAGTCGTATGCGGCACGCATGTCCGCAACGGAGCGGTACGGCAGGTCGACTGCGTTTCGAGCGGCGAGCCGAAACTTGAGCTCCGGCTCCAAAGTCCCCTCGAGATGCAGGTGCAATTCGGCTTTGGGCATCCCCTCGATGAAACTGTCCACCCGCGTCAGCGCCCCTTCGAACTTTCCCGGCACCCTAGACGCCACTGGGGACCCAACCGGGAGATTCCAGGCAAGTGGCATAGGGAAAACCCCGAGGAAGCTGGGGCCGAAGCCCTGACCCCCTCGGGGTTTCCAACCGATCGTTTCCGACCGGCCTGGCGATCGAGCCTTACGGCCCGCCGCCGGCCCGACTGCAGCTTGCGCCGCTGGCAGGCCCGACTCCGCCTTCCCGTTGCCGGGCGGCGGGTCGATCCACCGGCGACCGGCCAACCTTTCGATCGAGCCGCTCGTCCCCGCGAGGGGCAATCCGGCGGATCCCGCTGCGACCCCGAAAGGCCGCCTCGGGCCTGATCCGGTTTCCCGGTTCAGTGACACCGAACCTATGAGGTTGGCACACGGAGCGTCAACCGGGGACACTGGTTGTTTTTCGCGCCTCGCGCTTTGTTTTCGCGCCCTGAGGGTGTCCTCGGACGGCACCGCATGTTCATGCGGCAACCCGACACGCGGCGAAACCCCGAGCGAGCTTTGGCCTTTCGGCCTCCGCCCCCTCGGGGTTCCAGCCCGCCGACTCGGCTTTCGCCTCACCGGCTTCGAAGCCTTGCGACTCCGATGCCCGACAAACCTGACCGAAGCCCTATCCATCGGGTGTACCACGTTTCTACGCCGGCGGGGCTGAGTCGTCAACCCAGAACCATGGTTTCTTTTCGCGACTCGCGTCGCGAATTCGCGTTCCGGACTCCGCGTCGAAACTACAAGCCTGTCACTACGAGAGCGTAAAGTGCATATACATGGAGGAGAAACGACTCACCAGCCTGTCGCCGAGCAGGGCGAGTGACTTCAAACACTGCCCTGCTCTGTACAAGTTCCGCTCCATAGACAAGTTGGAGGAACCACCGACCGTTCATCAAGCGCGTGGTACCACGGCCCACCGCGCCCTCGAGTTGCTGTTCGACCTACCCCCCGGGGAACGAAACGCGCCGCGGCTCTACGATCTCTTTCGCCGCGCCTGGGTCGAGTTGCGCGACGTCGAGTTCCCCGGGTTGTTCTCCACCGTCGAGGAGGAACGGGCTTGGGGTATGGACAGCATGGCGCTGCTGGCCAATTACTTCGCGGTCGAGGACCCGGCGCGAATTCGACCCACCGCCCGCGAACGGGTGCTCGAAGTCGACGTGGACGGCATGACCATTCGCGGCATCCTGGACCGCATGGAGGAAGACGGCGGCCGGCTGATCATCACCGACTACAAGACCGGCAAGGCACCGCCCGAGCGCTACGCCATCGGAGCCTTTTTCGCCCTCAAGATCTACGCCCTGCTGGTTCGCCGGGAGATGGGTCAGACCCCCGACGAGCTGCGGTTGCTGTACCTCAACGGCCCGACGGTGTACACGATCCCGGTGAACGACGCTCAGCTGGACGCCATGGAGCGACATCTGCGGGCGTTGTGGTCGGCCATCGACCGGGCGATCAGGACCGGCGACTTTCCCACCCGGCCGGGTCGTCTGTGCGATTGGTGCGCGTTTCAGGACAGGTGTCCTGCCTGGACCACAGCGCCGTCGCTGGACGAGCTGGCGGCGAGTCCCGCCTGACCACCCGGAGCAGGCTCATGGGAAGATGCCGCGGGCCAGCTTGGCGTCGGCCACACGGCGGATCCCTTTCATGAGAGCCGCGGTTCGCAAGTCGACCTTGTTTGCCACCGAAAGGTCGAGAACCTCTGAAAAAGCCCGCGTCATGATCTCACGCAGGCGACCGACGATCTCAGTCTCAGTCCAGAAGTAGTTCTGCACGTCCTGCACCCATTCGAAATACGAGACGGTCACTCCACCCGCGTTGCCGAGCACGTCGGGTACGATGAACTTGCCGGCGTCGAGAAGGATCTCATCGGCCTCGGCCGTCGTGGGACCGTTGGCACCTTCGAGGATGATCCGGGCGACCACCCGATCAGCGTTGGCCTTGTTGATGACACCACCTATCGCCGCCGGAACGAGAACGTCGCAGTCGAGTTCGAACAGCTCATCGTTGCTGATGTGGTCCCCTCCGGCGTAACCCTCGAGGAAACGGTTGTCGTCCGTCCACTTCATCGCCTCGGCGACGTCGATTCCGCGCCCGTTGTGCACGCCACCGGTCACGTCCGACACTGCGACCACTCTGGCGCCCATCTGCTGGGCGGCCAATGCCGCGTAACGGCCCACGTTCCCGAATCCATGCACCGCGACCCTGGCCCCTTCGATCTGCAACCCGGTGTGGGCAGCTGCGAGCGGAAGCAGGCTCAGCAGACCGCGGCCGGTGGCCTCCCGACGGGCGATGGAGCCTCCCAGCTCCTGCGGCTTGCCGGTGACCACCGCGGGTTCGGAGTGCCCGACGTGTATCGAATATGTGTCCATGACCCATGCCATCACCTGTGCGTCTGTGCCCATATCCGGTGCTGGAATGTCCCGGTCGGGGCCGATGAAGTTGACTATCTCCATGGTGTAGCGGCGGGTGAGTCTCTGCAGCTCCGAACGGGAGAGCTGCACGGGGTTGACCCTGACACCACCTTTGGCACCGCCGAAGGGCAGGCCGACGATGGCGCACTTCCAACTCATCAGAATGGCAAGCGCCGTCACCTCACCCAGATTGACGCTGGGGGCGTAGCGGATACCGCCCTTGGTGGGGCCCATCGTCAGCAAATGCTGCACCCGGTAGCCGTATACGGTGTCGACGTCGACGTAGTCGTCACGCCGGAATGGAAAGGTCACGACGAGGGCACGCTGCGGAGTGCGCAGCCGTTCCCGAATGTTGGCGTCGAGGTTGATCAGCTCGGCGACCCGGTCGAACTGGCCGAGAGCTTCACGGTAGAGAGGAGAATCCCATTCGAGGACGTGGTCCTCCCGCACTTCGAGAGCCATAGGCGTCCCCCTGTTGCAGCGACCCGGCAGCCTACCCCCCTCATGCCACCGGATCCGGGTTCTCGACACACCCACCGGGTACTGTCGGCTGAATGGAACTCAGAGTGGCGCCCGGTGCCTGGGGATCGGCAATCGCCGACTGTGACGGTCCGCAACTAGTCGTCGCCGGGCCCGGTGCCGGCAAGACCGAGTTCCTCGTCCGCCGTGCCGCCCATCTCATCGGCGAAGGCATGCCGTCCGACAATGTCTTGCTCCTCAGCTTCTCACGCCGCGGTGCCGCCGACCTCACGTCCCGGTTGCGCACCCGCGTCGGAGACGCCGGCGGCGAGATAGAAGCGCTCACGTTCCACGCCTTCGCCTGGCGGGTCCTGGAGACGTACGCATACGAGACGTTCGGCTGGGATGAGATGCCTGCACTGCTCACCGGCCCCGAACAGGTGGCTTTCGTTGCTCGCTTGCTGAGCTGCGAAGACCCGGGCCGGTGGCCGGTGGCGTTTCGCCCCATGCTGACCTCACGCACCCTGGCATTGGAGGTGACGGACTTCCTGCTGCGGGCCTTCGAGTTGCGGCTCACCCCTGAGGATCTGCAGGCACTGGCCTCCAGTCGGGACGATTGGAGAGCCCTCGGAGAGTTCGCCACCCGATACCACGATGCGCTAGCCGCTGCCGGCCGCATCGACTACGGCTCCGTCCAGTCGCGGGCAGTGGATCTTCTCGGCCACGATGCCGTGCGTGATTCGATTCGCCTCCGTCTCGCACATGTGCTGTGCGACGAATACCAGGACACCACCCACGCACAGGCTCTTCTGCTCGAGGAGTTGTATCGAGCCGTCGGCAATCTCACTGCGGCCGGCGATCCCTACCAGTCGATCTACAGCTTCCGGGGCGCCGAGTTGAGCAACGTGGCGAAGTTCCCCACTCGGTTCCTCTCGCCCGACGGCACTCCGGCGCGGCGCATCGTCCTCACAACGTCGTTCCGGGTACCGGCAGCCATTCTGGACGCGGCGGTTGCCCTGACTCACGGCCAGGATCTACCGGGAGGAGCGGGACCGGTGGAGGCGGCCCGTCCCGGTGGCTCCGTTGCCGCCCACCGCTTCGACCAGCAGACAGAGGAAGCAGAGTGGATCGCCGCAGAGGCCGAGCACCTCCATGTCATCGAAGGAATCCCCTATTCGTCGATGGTGGTGGCGGTACGCACCAAGCGGCGCCTGCTGGCTGAACTGTCCCGAGCCTTCGACCGACGTCGTATCCCGCACGATCGGCCGGATCGACGGTTGGCCGATCAGCCGGCCGTTCGCATGATCTCCGCGCTGGCAGCGGCCGCCGGGGGACGCGACGTGGATAGCTCTATGCGAATCCTGCTGCTTGGACCCTGGTTTGGCCTTCCGTGGGGTCAAGTCAGGGAGTGGGAGAGGGCCCGATCCGACGGAGCACTGTGGCCGGATCTACTTCGCCGGTCCCTTGCCCCGCTGGCCGAGCTCCTCGGAGATGCCTCGTGGGCGACGAAACAGCCCGCCGCCGCCGGCCTGTGGCACCTGTGGCGCCATCTGCCCAATGCGGAGCACATCGCCAACGCGCCGGAGTCGGCAGCGGACAGACAAGCGCTCATCTCCCTGTTCCAGGTTGCCGACCGGCTTGGCGAACGGGACCCGACAGCCACCCTCGACGACTTCATCAGTCTTCTCGAAGAAGAGTCGTTCGAAGCCACCCCCCTCCTCTCCTACTCCCCGGGAGAGGGCGACGGTCTCACCTTGACCACGCTCCACCAGGCGAAAGGCATGGAGTTCGACGTCGTGTTCATAGCCGACGCCGCCGAGGGTGTCTTCCCCGATCTGCGCCCCCGTGATTCCCTTCTCGGGTCGCGCGCTCTGTCCCCCAGCTATCCAAAAGATCCGGTGCAGTACCAACGTTTCCGGCTCCAGGAGGAGACGAGGCTCGCGTATACGGCCATGACGAGAGCCCGTCGTCGTGTCGTATGGACGACGACGGCCACCGGCTACGACGAGGGCCAGGGAGTGCCAAGTCGTTTCCTCGACCGGATAGCAGCGGCCATCGGGGATACCCTCGGCCCACCTCCACGACACTCCACACCTGCGGGTCCTCGCGATGCTGAGAGCATCCTGCGCCGACTTCTCGCCGACCCTGCCGCCGGAGCCGGTCGCCGCCTTGCCGCCGCCGCTGCCCTCGCCGGCGGGGGCCGATACGGCCTACGCCCGGGGGGGTCCCTTGGCGGGGGGCGCCGGGCGCG
>CAZIEQ010000029.1:0-14764 GCA_964538725.1 uncultured Acidimicrobiia bacterium
CGAAGCGCATCCGGGCGCTCTCGACAGAAGCATGTATCCGTTCCCAAGCAGCGGGAGCCGCCGTCGACGAGGACGATCGGCTCGTACGGCTCGATCCCGACCTCGTGTCCGCATCAGTGGCGGCCGCCCCCACCCACTTCGACATCACTCCAAGGGAACCGGAACGGCGCGTCCAGGTCGGGGGAAACAGTGTGGTGATGATGCCGGTCGCCGGTCCGCCCCACGCCATCGACCTCGACCGCGGCAAGCGGACCGGAACCTTGAGAAGCTTCGAGGACTTCGTGCGGCTGACGCAGCATTTCGACGTGCTGCACGCCAATGTTCCTGCTGTGGAGGCCCAGGACGTGGATTTGGAGATCCGGCATTTGGAGACGATGCGCGCCATGCTCACGCTCAGTGACAAGGTTCCCTTCGTATATGCACGGGGACGCAACCGAGTCTCCGACTGTTTCGAGATGCAGCGAATCGCCCTTGGACTGACCGCTGAAGAGTTCGCCGCGAAGCCTCGCTGCTTCACCGTCATCAACACCAACTCGCCTCGACAGCTCGACCTCCCCATGTGTCAGGGCCTCATTCAGTTTGCGGAACACAACCAGGCGTCAATCGTCACACCCTTCACACTGGCAGGCGCCATGGCGCCGGTGACCCTCGCCGGAGCGCTCACTTTGCAACATCTCGAGGCGCTCGCCGGCATCACCCTGGCCCAGATCGTGCGGCCGGGAGCACCGGTGGCATACGGTGCCTTCACTTCGAATGTGGACATGCGTTCGGGGTCTCCCGCCTTCGGAACACCGGAGGGGGTCAAAGCGGCCCTGGCGAGTGGTCAGCTTGCCCGCCACATCGGGCTGCCGTGGCGATCATCCGCCGCCAGCACCTCCGTCGTCCCCGATTCCCAGGCCGGCTACGAGACGATGATGAGCATGGCGGGAGCCGTTCTCGGCGGAGCCAATATCATCATCCATGCCGCCGGATGGGTCGAGTCCGGCCTGAGTGCCTCCTACGAGAAATTCATTCTCGACGTCGAGATGGTTCAAATGTTTGCCGAGGTGTTCCAGCCGGTGATGACGTCTGAGACCGACCTCGCCGTCGACGCGATCCAATCCGTCGAGCCTGGAGGGCACTTCTTCGGAGTGGCACACACGCTGGAGCGCTACGACACGGCGTTTCACGAGCCGCTCGTCTTCACTCGCCAGACCTTCGGCCAATGGACCGACGCCGGATCCCAAACGGCGGCGGAGCGAGCGAACCCGATATGGAAGCAGATCCTCGCCGACTTCGAACCGCCGCCGCTGGCAGACCCGGTCCTGACCGAGCTCAACGCGTTCGTGGAGAGACGCAGTCGCGAGGGCGGCGCTCTCCCACCCGGATAGGCGCCGGCAGCGAGTCCCCGGTACATTTGCGGGGAGCGATTGGGAGGCAGGTTTGAAGGATCAGTACCGGGTCGTGATCATCGGCGGAGGTGTCGTCGGAGCCGGCATTCTCTATCACCTCGCCAAGCTGGGTTGGACCGATGCTGCCGTCATCGAGCGGGAAGTCCTCGCCGCCGGTTCCAGCTGGCATGCCGCCGGGGGTGTCCATGCCCTCAACGCCGACCCCAATGTCGCCGCTCTTCAGGCCTACACCATCGACATGCTCAGGGTGATCGAAGAGGAGTCGGGGCAGGACATAAGCCTCCACATGACGGGAGGCATCTCCGTGGCGTCTGCGCCGGAGCGATGGGAATGGCTACAGGCCGCTTACCGGATCTATCAGACGATGGGCATCGAAGACGTTCGACTGATAGGGCCGGACGAGATCAAGCAGCGGTGCCCCATCATTAACGTCGGCGACGTCCTCGGTGGGCTGTGGGCCGATCGCGAGGGTTACATCGATCCATCGGCGGTCGTCCGCGCCTACGCAAGAGCTGCACAACGCCGGGGAGCGGACGTCATCGAGCACAACCGGGTCCTCGAGTTGAACCGGCGCTCCGACGGCTACTGGGATGTGGTCACGGAGAAAGGCACCATCGTTGCCGAGCACGTGGTCAACGCGGCCGGGCTCTGGGCCAAGCAGGTTGGTCGCATGGTCGGTGTCGAGCACCCGGTATCGCCACTGGCCCATCACTACCTGATCACCGAACAGATTCCTGAGCTCGAACAGCTCGATTTTGAGATGCCGATGATGATCGACCTCGAAGGATTCACCTACATGCGCCAGGAGCTCGCCGGGATGCTGGTGGGGATCTATGAGATCAATCACCGGCATTGGAACATGGATGGTGCTCCCTGGGATTACGGCCTCGAGCTGATTCCCCCCGACGTGGACCGGATCTCCGACGAGTTGTCCTTCGCGATGAAGCGGTATCCGGTCCTCGAGAACACCGGCATTGCCCGCTGGATCAACGGAGCCTTCACATTCTCTCCCGACGGCAATCCGCTGGTGGGCCCGGTTCCCGGAGTACCCGGCTACTGGTCGGCTTGCGCCGTCATGGCAGGCTTTCTCCAAGGCAGCGGCGTCGGCAAGTCGCTCGCCGAGTGGATGATCGAAGGCGAGCCTGAAGAAGACATCTACGGCATGGACGTCGCCCGGTTCGGTCCCTATGCCGAAAGCCGCGAATACATCCGCCAGATGACCGGCCAGTTCTACTCACGGCGTTTCATCATGACCTATCCCAACGAGCAGCTGTGGGCCGGCAGGCCGCTGCGCATGGCTCCGGCCTATGAGGCTATGACCGCCGCGGGTGCTCGTTGGGGCGTGTCGTGGGGTCTCGAGGTTCCCATCTACTTCGCTCCTGAGGGCTTTGAAGAAACTCCGACTCTGCGGCGTTCCAACGCCTTCGACCTCATCGGTGAAGAGTGCCGGCAGGTGCGCACCGGCGTCGGCATCGTCGACATCTCCGGCTATGCCCGGTACGAGGTGACCGGGCCGGGTGCCGAATCCTGGCTCGACCGGCTGGTGGTCAGCCGTCTGCCCGGCCCCGGCCATATCAGGCTGGCTCCGATGCTGGGACACGATGGGCGTATGAAGGGTGATTTGACGGTATGGAATTGGGGCAACGGAACCTGGTGGATCGTCGGCTCCTACTACCTGCGGGCCTGGCACATGAGATGGTTCAACGACCACCTAACCGACGGTGTCATTGTCCGCGACATCTCGGACGCTCAGGTCGGGTTCGCCCTCTCCGGGCCGAAGTCTCGAGAGCTGCTGGAAACGGTCACCCAAGGCGACGTCTCCCCGGATGCGTTCCGCTTCATGACGTGCCGCCATCTCGACGTCGGTTTGATCCGTGCGAAAGTGGGCAGGATCTCGGTCACCGGTGAGCTCGGATACGAGATCCAATGCACCTCAGCAGAGCACATTGCTCTGCGGCGCATCCTCGTCGAAGCCGGCAAGAAGCTCGGAGCCGTCGAGTACGGCACCAACGCTGTGCTTTCGCTTCGCATGGAGAAGAGCTTCGGCATCTGGTCCACCGAGTTCCGTCAGGAGTACACGCCGGCAATGGTCGGGATGGACCGCTGGATCGACTGGTCCAAGGAGGCCTTCATCGGCGCCGAGGCGGCGCGGAGGGAGAAGGAGACCGCCAGCGCGCCCCGCAAGCTGGTGACCCTGGAAGTGGATGCGACCGACGCCGACGGCTCCCAATACGAGCCGGTATGGAACGGCGGCAAGCGGGTCGGGTACATCACGTCGGGCGACTACGGCCACACAGTCGGAAAAAGCCTGGCGTTGGGCCTGATCGACCGTGAACACGCGGCCGAGGGAACCGCCCTGACGGCACACATAGTGGGGGAAGAGCGCCCGGTTCGGGTGATCCCACCGTCGCCCTACGACCCGTCCGGCGCAGCGATGAGGATGTGAGCCGGATCTACCCCGGCGGCGGTAGTGTGCGTAGGAGGTCAAGATGACAGAAGACCAGCAGTACGACGCCATCATCATCGGCGCCGGCATCATCGGCGCCAGCATCGGCTTCGAGTTGGCCAAGGCCGGCTACAAGACGTTGAACGTCGACAAGCTCCCCGCTGCCGGCTACGGATCCACGGCCAACTCGTGCGCCATCATTCGCACCCATTACTCCACCTGGGCAGGCGTCGCCATGGCATGGGAGGGCCTCTTCTATTGGAAGGATTGGGCTGATTACCTCGAGGCCGAGGACGAGCGAGGGCTCGCCGGCTTCATCCACTGCGGCGGCGTCTACCTCGGTGACGACGAGCGGTACACCGAGAAGGTGTTACCCCTCTTCGACGAGATCGGAGTTCCCTACGAGATTTGGAATCCGGATCAGCTGCGAAGGAACATCCCGGGCATCGACATCGGACGGCACTCCCCACCGAAACGGGTGGATGACGACGACTTCTGGAAGGAACCCCAAGATGACTTCGAGCGGGTGGTGTACAGCCCCGCAGCCGGATACGTAACCGACCCGCAGCTCGCTACCCACAATCTGCAGCGAGCAGCCGAAGCCAAAGGGGCGGAGTTCGCCTTCAACACCGAGGTGTCGGGCATTCGATCCAAAGGCGGACGGGTCGTCGGTGTGGACTTCTCGGATGGGACGGGTGTGGACGGCCCGATCGTGGTCAACGTGGCAGGGCCCCACTCCTCCGTCATCAACAGGATGGCGGGAGTGGCAGACTCGATGAAGATCCAGACCAAGGCGCTCCGGCATGAGGTCCACCACGTGCCGTCACCCGACGGTCTCGATTTCGAGAATGACGGCTATCTCGTCGGAGACGACGACCTCGGCACCTACTTCAGGCCTGACGTGGCGAATCACATCCTCGTCGGCAGCCAGGACCCCGACTGTGACCCGCAGGTCTGGGTGGCCGATCCCGACGTTTTCGATCGGAATGTGAGCACCGAGCAATGGAACAACCAGGTTCTACGGCTGGCCCGGCGGCTCCCGGGCCTTGGGGTGCCTCAGGAGAAGAAAGGACTGGTTGACCTTTACGACGTGAGCGACGACTGGATTCCGATTTACGACAAGACCGACCTCGGTGGCTTCTATGTCGCCGTCGGCTCCAGCGGCAACCAGTTCAAGAACGCGTCGGTGGCCGCCTACTGCATGGTGCAGTTGATCGAGGCGGTCGAGGCTGGCCACGACCACGATGCCGATCCAGTCACGGTTACCCAGCGCTACACGGGCCTTCAGCTCGACATGGGCGCCTTCAGCCGCAACCGGGAGATCAACCTCGACTCGTCTTTCAGTGTTCTCGGCTGAGGATCAGACCGTCCAACTCAGCCCTCCTCCCCAGCACGCACGCCACTGACGTCTCGCAAGGCCTCAGGCAGGGAGTTGACGGAACGCCAGGCCGCGACCTCAGCCTGGTCCCAGAACTGCATCCGGCTCTGGTGGAGGAGAGCAATCGCGTGGACCCGAGCCTCCTCGTCCGGCAGTCTTTTTCCTCCCTGGCCATAGTGCGGCCGGACAGGCGTGCTTTCGTCACAGATCAAGTATTCAAGGAAGTCTTCCAACATCGGCCGACCCATGAGATAACGCCCTAGCCTTTCGGTTTGCCGAACATGAAGGTGTGGAACGAGATAGGGCTCGGCAAAACCCTCCCAGTAGAGGCCGTGCATGTGGTACTCGACGAGCGGCGAGCTGTGGGAGCCCTTGTCGAAGTAGGTGAAGTCGGCTCCAATCATGGTCGGCCGATACCGGCCCCCCTCTTCCCCGTCAGGTTGCGTGATGTGAAGGTGCATCGCTATTTGTATCAACCCTCCCGACCCCACCGGAACGCGGTCCTTCCGAAAGCCGATCCGGGCGTACTGAAGGGTCTCGTCGATCCAAGCGACCAGTGGATAGGAGGTGACCGTCCCGCGGAGCGTCCGGTTCAGATCGTCGGTCAATGTGCGAACTGCGCCCTCGAGCGTGATTGCACCATCTGTCACCTTCCGAGTATTGCATGCTCCAGTGACCCGTCAGCAGGCCTGCTCCCGTCCTCACAGAGACAGAATGCCGAAGGGGTGCGGGTGTCCTGAGGCAGTGCCCGGGCCGTCCGGCCGTTCCACTCTTACAATCGACCGGTCATGATCAGCGCCCACACCGATCACGTTGGGAGCCTGCTCCGGCCGCCCGAGCTGCTCCGGGCCCGAGTGGAGCTGGCAGCAGGCAAGATCGAACCAGCCGAGTTCAAAGCCATCGAGGACACATCGATCGACACCGTGGTGGCCCTCCAGGAGGATGCAGGATGCGAGGTCGTCACCGACGGTGAGTTCCGACGCCTCTCTTTCCAAAGCCAGATCGCCGACAGCATCGAGGGCTTCGGTACCTGGGATCTCGAGGCGTTCCTTTGGGGAGATTGGTTTGGGGACGACATCGAAGACTGGCACCGTCCCCGTCCCGATGACATCGGCGTGACTGGCAAGCTCGTCCGCAGACGGCACCTATCTGCTGAAGAGTTCACGTACTTGCGGGGTCGCACCGGCCGGGTGGCCAAGGTGACGCTCCCCAGTCCGAGTCTTCTGGCCAACTTCTGGTCCGCGGAACTGTCACGGGATTTCTACCCGACGCTCGACGACTTCCTAGTCGATGTCACCGAGATCCTCAGGCAAGAGGTGCTCGAGCTGGAGAGGCTGGGGTGTCGCTACATCCAGCTCGACGCGCCGCACTACCCCCTGCTCATAGATGAGAGGACGCGCCGGTTCTACGAGAGCCAGGGGTGGGGTCTGGACGCATGGCTGGGAAGAGGCATCGAGCTGGACAACATCCTGATCGATGCGACGGACAAGGTCACGTTCGGTTTCCACCTGTGCCGGGGCAACCAGGGCAACCGCTATCTCGTGTCCGGCAGCTATGAGCCGATCGCCCAGAAGATATTCCGTGAGGTCCACGCAGAACGCCTCCTGCTCGAGTACGACGATGAACGGTCCGGTGACTTCCAGCCACTCCAGCACGTGCCCGACAACAAAATGGTCGTACTCGGCATCGTGACCACCAAGAGTCTCCGGCTCGAAGCACATGCCGACCTCAAGCAACGCGTGCGGGAGGCGGCCCACGTCATCGACCTCGAACAGCTAGCGATCAGCCCGCAATGTGGGTTCTCAACTTCGATCATCGGCAACGACCTGAACACGGACGATCAGTCCGCCAAACTACAGCGTCTCGCCGAGACCGCCGCTGAGATCTGGGGCTAGCGCCTCATTGCGGGGGCATTGAGCGATGCCTCCCAGCCTGAGCTCGTCGCGTGGTCTCGGGCTCCGGATCGGCGACGTCCTCTTCTGCTTGGCGCTCGGCGATCTTGGAGACGGGCTCCACCTCCTCAGCTTGGCCGGGTACCTACAGAATCATGTGGTGGAGTTCGACTACGCCGGCAATACGGCCAACCGGACGACTCTGGTCAAGACGTGTCCGTCGAGAACCCTAAGGAGGCTGGATCGAAACCCCGCGGTACACAGTACAAATCGGGGTTCGAGCGAATCACAGCGGGCCTCATAGGACGGCCTTCACACCTCGAAGTGCCTGGTCAGGGCGCTGAGCAAGTGCCCGGTCGGTTCTCAGAGCCCCTCCCGTGCCGCTCGATGATCGCATCCAGTTTGGCGACAATCACCCGGCGTCACACCCATGGGCTGTTGGTCGTACCGGAACCGAAGGCCCGGCCCTCGGCGTAGCGGTCCAGCCGGAACGGCTGCAGTTCCGCCACCACTTCTGATCCGAGAACCTCGCGAGCCACCAGCTTGCCGATCCCAGTCATCTTGAAGCCGTGGTTGCTGTCGGCGATCATGTACACGTTGGGTTTGACCCAATCCATGATCGGGACGTTGTCCGGGGTGAAGGCGCCGATACCGCCGTTGCGCCGCTCCCTGAAATCGGGCCTGATCCCCTCGAACCGGCCCAGGAACATGCCCATCACCGCCGTGAGATAGTCGGCGAACTCGGAACCGGCCTGATATAGGTCGTTGGCGTGGCCGTAGGGATCGATGACGGCATCGGGACCAAGCATGTGGGGCATGCCGCCGCCTTGGATACCAGGCCGGTTCATCCGTTCGGTCCCGTTCTTCCAATAGGCGTATACGGAATCGCCGAGTTCCTTTCCCGTCGTCGGATCAACGACCGGTGTGTTCATCAACTCGATGTGCAGCACAGGAGGGTTCAAGCCGTTCGCCGTCTGGTAGGGGCCGTCGTAGTAGACCTCACCCTCCTCGAGGCGCCAGAACGTCCACATGTCTTGGTCCTCAGCGTGAGAGCCGTCGGAGTACCCCACGTCGAGGGTCATGGGCAGCCCGAGCATGTCCCAGTGCAACGGAATCCAGGCGCCCACACACAGGAACACGACGTCAGCCGCGATGTCCCCGTGGTTCGTGTGCACGGCCGTCACTTCGTCACCCGTCATCTCGTATCGGGTCACCTCGACGCCGGAGTACATCTGCACTCCGTAGCGGTTGCACATCTCAGTGAGGCCTGCCACCGACTGGGCCGTGCCGGCGTATCCGCTGAGATGCTCGTGGAGGACGACATCGGTCGAGTGGGGCTTGAAGTCGGGCCAGACGCTGGTGAGGAAGTCGCGGGCCTCCCGGCCCGCATACAGGTCAGAGGTGTAGCCGACGCTCCGCTGGCTCTCGAGAATCCTTTCGTATTCGGAGACCTGGTTCTCCTCTCCGCACGAGATGTATCCGACCTGCTGGAATCCGAATAGGACGGGGTCGTAGTTCCACACATCGACTGAGTGGCGCAGGATGGCGTGGAGGGGCTCGGTCATGTAGAGGTTGCGCACGCATCCGCAGGCGATTCCGGTCGCTCCCGCCCCCGGACCCGTCTTGTCGAGCAGGACGATGTCGGCTCCGGATCCTGTTCCGGTCTCCGTCATCTGCATGGCCAGATGCCACGCGGTGCTCAGCCCGTGGACACCGGCTCCGATGATGACGAACCTGGCGGCGTCGGGGAGTGCGATCACTTGATGTTGCTCCGGTGCCGGGATGCGCAGACTAATGGGGGGTGAGATGCGACTGCGAGGGAGGGCGTGCAGGTTCGTGTGCCGACAATGGGAAGCGTACTCGGCGGGAGTGAGTCCGCTGAGGCTGCTGTGGGGCCGCCAGGTGTTGTACTCGTTCCTCCAGTCTTCGGTCACGACGCGGGCCTCGGTCAGGGACCCGAACTCGGGGCTCACGTCAAGATCAACTCGTTCAATAACGGATTCATGCGTTGGATCAGGGAAGCACATCCTGGGCAGGCCGCCCGGATGAGCGGCACACCCATCGATGGTGATCTTCAACGGACGGTCAAACCGGAGATACTGAATCCCGATTCGGATCGCCGATCCCACGTGCTTGGGTGGCGACCCATGACGTTCCTCGGGCGCCCACCCACGCAACGCCACCATCCCACTCACGGACACGACGACGTTCAGTCCAAACACGGCTGCGGGCGAAGCTGCCGCAATCACGAAACCGGCTACCGCGGGACCCGCCGCCGTTGCAACGTTCAATGACGCCGAATTCAGAGACATCGCCCCTGCCAACTCAGGTTTGGGTACCAAACCCGGGATCACGGCAATCCAGGCTGGAGCAGCAAGAGCCATGAACATCCCAAGAACGACGGTGAACACCAGGATCGACACAGCCGACTCGATCTCCATGGCTGACAGCACGGCGAACACGCCGGCGGTCACTGCCGACCCGCCAAGCCCCACCAGAATCAACGGCTTCCTCCGCACGATGTCCGACAACGCCCCGGCAACCAAAGCCAACAGAAAGGCAGGAAGAGCAGAAGCGAACTGGAGAGCAGCCACCACAGCAGCCGAATCAGTGATGTCGGTCAGTGCCCAGGATGCCGCCAGCCCATTCATGAACACAGCGAACGTGGCGAACAAGTTCACAGCCAACACCAGTGCGAACAATCGATGCCTCAGCGACGACCAAACCCCGCCAGCAGAACTACCAGCCCGAGAAGCCATACGTCATCTCCGTCGCGAGTACGACCAGAGACCGCCAGAGCCACGGAACACCCCGCCCACAGGCGGCCCATTGTGCGCACCTACTGCCTGCCTGGATGTGGCGTCCGTTAGCGGCTCAGAGTCGATGAAAAGGGTCTCGCGTCGGCCATTCGTCGTTCGCGTCATCCTGAGGAGGCCATGTTCTTGGCGGCCCATGCTTCGAAGTTGGTGAACGGTTTTGTGGTCACGGCTTCGGCGTCGGCGATCTTCGTGGCGGCGTCGGGACTGAAATAGCTGTGGGTCTCCAACTAGGCACGGAGAACTAGCGGTTCCGGTCGATTCATTCTGGCCCCGGCAAGGCAGGAGTCGAAGGGCTGCCTCGTGTTCCGGGGCGATGCCGAGCCCGCCGGGTTGGGGCGAGCGTTGCTGCCAGTTAGCTTGGAGGCGACTCCCGGGAGGTGGAAGTGCTGGTCTTCGCTGTCGGGGCGCTCCTGTTAGGCGCTGCGCTCGCCACGCTCTGGTGGGCTTGGCGCCAGCGGGCGCGGACGATCACAAGGAGGATTGCCGGCATCGCCGGTGTCGGTTTGCTGGCGGTTGGCGTGAGCGGAATCGGCCTCTATCTCTGGGCATTGAGCGCCACAGGCACATCCCAATTCGCTCGTGCCCTGGTGTGGGGTGAGTCGAGCTTTGGCGACCAAGAACGCTTTCCGGCACGGACGATGAGCGCCAGCCCCGACCCGGTCATCTTTCGATCGGCGAGCGACTCCTCGGTCGAGGAGTTCGTGCGTGAAACGATGGGAGCCCCTTTGGAAGATGTACTGGAGTCAGCCGACACCACCGCATTCATCGTGCTCCATGGTGACGAGCTGTTGTACGAGGGGTACTTCAACAACTCGAGTCGTGATTCGGTCCAGACGTCGTTTTCGGTGGCGAAGTCTTTCGTCGCAACACTGGTCGGCATCGCGATCGAAGAAGGAGCGATCGGGAGCCTGGACGATCCCGTAACCGTCTACGTTCCGGAGTTGGCGGATCGAGACGATCGATTCGGCGAGATCACACTGCGACACCTGATCACCATGTCGTCCGGGTTGTCGTTTGCAGAGGGCTCATCCCCGTGGGCCGATCCCGCCAACACCTATCACGGCACGAACTTGCGGTCCGCCGCCATCGCGGTGCCGAGCATCGACGGGCCGCCCGGCAGCGTGTTCCGTTACAACGACTGGAACGTGATCCTCCTCGGCCTGGTATTGGAACGCGCGACCGAAACGCCGGTGGCGCTGTTCATGGAGACCAGGCTCTGGCGGCCCATGGGTGCTGAGGCGGACGGGTCCTGGAGCCTCGATAGCGACCGCCACGGATTCGAGAAGATGTTCGTCGGTGTCAATGGAACGGCGATCGACTTCGCCAAGCTTGGCTGGCTCTATTTGCACGAGGGTCGCAATGCGGACCGCCAGGTTGTGCCATCGGACTTCGTTGCCGAGGCAACGAGCCTGAACACAAGCACCGACCCGGCCCCCGAATACCAGTATCTGTGGTGGATCGATGAGGAACGGGCTTCGTATTTCGCGAACGGCGACCACGGCCAGTTCATCTACGTCGACCCCGGCGCCAATCTCGTCATCGTGCGCCATGGTCGCAGTGGCGGTGACATCGACTGGATTCGGTTCATGGGCGATCTTGCCGACTGGCTCGCAGCTGAACTCAGCAGTCGCTGACAGAACACCGGCGGGCTCCGTCGAACCAGCACTATTGCCATTGGCGTTTCTCCGGTGGGCCCGGCAGGACTCGAACCTGCGACCGACGGATTATGAGTCCGCTGCTCTAACCAAGCTGAGCTACGGGCCCCTGTCGTCGCCGATTCTACGGGGTGTCACCGCAGTCGTCCGCTCACGCCTAGCGGCCCTAGTAGATCAGTTTCTCCAACAACCGGCCGAGGAAGGTGCGCCGCGCCGTCTGGTGGGCTTCCACCAGCAGCACGCTGCAGTCGACCCGTTCTGCGATACGGTCGGCCAGGTCCGCAAGAAAGGGAAGATGGTGCAGCGGCGCCCCCAGGATGACCAGGTCGGCGTCACGGGCGCTGCGCTCCAAAGCATCCACCAGGTCGGCTGAGCCCTCCACAATGCTCGACACCTCCGACTCGCAGAGGGCTATCAGTTGCTGGTGATACTCCGCGATTGCAGCCACCTGACGGTCGAGGGCGTTCTCGGCAACGACGTGGACCAGTTTGATCACACCACCGCCGGCTGCCGCGAGATGCTCGGCCAGTTCGACTTTGAGAGCGTCGAAGGGCCCGCCAGCACCCATCACCGTGATGCAATCGAGATCTCCCACAGCCCGGTTGCGGAGAAAGGCAGTGTCGCATTGCAACGAATCCCGCATCCACCGCAACTCGCCGCCGAAGAGGCGGCCCGGGCGGTGAGGCCGCGGCATGTCCGCCAACACCAGGTCGATGCCGTGTTCGGCAACGTAGTTCACCAGCGCCCGCCGATGGTCGTGGCCCAGCACCTCCCCGACATTCACCCACACCCCAAACTCGGCGGCGATGTCCTTCACTCCCTTCTCGAAGGTCAGCTCGTCCTCGGTCTTGGCTGCCACCGCCGCCAGCGACACTTGCGGTGGAATCTCCTCGAAGCGCATCACGTCGATACGCCTCCCCGGCCGGACCACATGGCCGGCAACCCGGATCAGGTCGCGCAGCCGTGACCCGGAGATTTCCCTGCGTACCGGGATCAGGATGCGAGCCTTGCCGCCGCGGGCCAAAGCGGCCTCCGTCTCGGCAAGCAGCCGTGCCGTCGCCCTTACCCGCAGAGCGTCGAGCGACGCGCTCTCCCGGCTGGCCCGCGACTGGCCGAACACGGCGTACCAGCCAACGCCGACCAGCACGATGACGACGGCCCCCACCAGAGGAATCCATCCCATCTGGGTGAGCAATACCACCGCCCCGCCGATACCGGCGAGCTGCATCCACGGATATGCGGGGGACCGAAAACGGGGCCGGTACCACGGCACCTTGCTCTCCCGAAAGGCAATCACGGCCAGGTTGACCAGAGACAGCACCAGCAGCTGGAAAGCGCTGGCGAGCTTGGCGAGCTCGACGAGCGACACGAAAGCAACCAGTACGAGCAGCGTGGCTCCGGTGACACCGACGGCGTATACGGGCGTCCCGGAACGCCCC
This sequence comes from uncultured Acidimicrobiia bacterium, assembly GCA_964538725.1. Taxonomy (GTDB): domain Bacteria; phylum Actinomycetota; class Acidimicrobiia; order Spongiisociales; family JAOTWH01; genus CAZIEQ01. The sequence continues at coordinate 13,021 of CAZIEQ010000029.1, forward strand.
CCTATGTTCTCCAACCGGGCCGGCGCCAGCTTGTTGCGGGCCATAGCGAACGGGTAACGCGATGACGCCAACAACCCGGCGTTGGCCATGCTGAGCAACGCAAGCACTGCGGTAATGCCGATGACCTTCGGCCCGACGTTTTGCATGAAAGCCTCCGCCGCGGTCGTCATCGGCGTCAGCGACGACGCCAGCTCACCTGCCGGCGTCACGCCGACCAGCACCAGAACAATGGCGGGATAGAGAATGATCATCACGCTGATCGAGATGAGGATTCCCATCGGAAGGTTGCGGCTTGGATGCTGCACTTCTTCGGCGATGCTGGCCACCTTCGTCACCCCGGCGTAGGCGACGAACACCAGGCCGCTGGCCTCCAACAGTCCCAAGCCGCCTTCGGCGAAGAACGGGTGGTATCGCTGCCGCTCAACCAACGTGATGCCGTCTGCGACGAAGAAGACGAGGACCCCGAGCACTGCGGTGACCAGCAGCGTCTGCACCCGGCTCGACTGTCTGATGCCCGCCAAGTTGAGCAGGATCAGGCCGACACCGAAGGCCAAGGCCACCGGCCGTACCGGGATCCCGTCGGCAAAGAACTGCAGGTAGGCCCCCAGCCCGACGAGAGCGAATGCGGCTTTGAACACGAGGGCGAACCAGGTTCCGACACCAGCAACCGTTCCCATGAGCGGACCCATCGCCCGGTCCACATACAAGTAGGTTCCGCCCGCCTGAGGCATCGCGGTGGCCATCTCCGCCTGGCTGAACGCCGCCGGCAGTACCACCAAACCGGCAATGAAGTAGGCGAGGATCACCGCCGGACCGCCCACTTTGGAAGCCAATCCGGGCAGCACGAAGATACCGCTGCCGATCATCGCCCCCAGGGACACGGTGAAAACGGCAAACAGCCCGAGTTCACGGGCCAACGACTTGGCGCCCGGTGTTGTCTCCATCGAGTGCCCTCGGAGCCTACGGGGCGCGCCCATCGTCACGCGTCCCGATCCGGATTCTCACACCACTCTTAGGCTTGTCTCACACGCTGCTCAGCCGGGAGCGGGAATGTACCCATCATGAGACGACTAACCATCCTGTTGGCCGCGTTCGCCCTGGTGGCTGCTGCCTGCAGCTCGGCAGGCGCAGATGAGAACGTCGCCAGCCTGGTCGACTCTTCAACGACGTCGACCGCGGCCGCCGATGAAGAGGCCGGCTTCGAAGAGGCGATCCTTGCCTTCGCCGAATGCATGCGCCAATACATTCCCGACTTTCCCGACCCTGAATTCGACGCCAACGGCAACCTGCGTATTCGACGTGACCAGCTCAGCCAGCAATTCGACCAGGATGCGCTCCGGGAAGGGCGTGACGCCTGCATCGATCTGCTTGAAGGTGTCGCCGCTGGTTTCAACCAGCAGGACTTCACCGAAATCCAGGACCGCCTCGTCGAATACGCCGCATGTATGCGAGACAACGGATATGACATGCCGGATCCCCAATTCGGCGGAGGTCCCGGGGGACTCGGTGGACCCGGCGGCCGAGGCCCCTTCGGAGATGCCGCCAACCCAGACGATCCGGCATTCCAAGCCGCCAACGAACAATGCCAGGGAATATTCAGCGGCCTCGAGATCGGTCCCGGGCGGGGCGGGCCCGGCGGGGGTCGGCTCGGCGACGGGGTAGACCACGCGAACGGCTCCGCGCGCAGGCGGGCGCGGCTGGCCGCCCGCCCCTCCCCGCCGGCCCGCCCGGGGGGCCGCCGCAC